>JAFCZV010000110.1 GCA_019314155.1 Deltaproteobacteria bacterium | reverse complement strand
CATCTGTGTCCAAAAGAAGGAAATTCCTATACTATAAATTTAGAAAGAAACCTTCAAAACCAGCATTTCAACAGTTATATAGATTTAGTTTTGATGCGTTTTCGTGTTTTCCGATATATCATCCATTTTGATACCCGACATATCGAGCTCCTTATCTTCCATCTCCATTGTTTCGGCCTGATCCGAATCTGAGCTTTGCTGTATAGAGAACAGCTTCCTGCAAGCGACTCTCTGAATCCAGCATGAACTGGGCGGAAACCACAATCTCTTCGCCTTCACGCAGGCCTTTTAGAACCTGAAATTCATTTTCAGCACCTTCAAGCCCTATTTTGACTTCACGAGACTGAAATTTGCCATTACCAAGGGAGACGAAGACCAGTTTTCGAACCCCGCTGTCAATTACCGCTTCTTGTGGGATAACCAGACTGTTTCCGGGTATGCGAGGGTTGAGGTAGATATTTGCGTACATGCCGGGCTTTAGTCTATATCTCAAGTTTTTAAACTCCAGCCGCAACTTGGCAGTCCGGGTCTTTTCATCCATATATGGGTACACATATAGCACCTTACCCTTAAAGCGCTTACCTGGTATGTACGACAGCCCCATCTCCGCAGGCATGCCATTGCGAACCCAAGGCAGCTCATACTCATAGACATCTGCCAGTACCCAAACCGTGGAAAGGTCGGCAATGGTATAAAGCCTTTCACCCTCTTTAACATATTGCCCCTCAAAGACCTTTTTATCGATCACTGTGCCGCCTATGGGCGCATGAATTGTCATGTGGGTCCTGACTTCCCTATTCCTTTCTATTTCATCGATCTGATCTTTAGTAATACCCCAGAGAAGCAGCCGTTGCTTGGTCGCTTCTACGAGATGACTCGCGGATTTAAGGGCCTCCTGGTTGCCCAGTGTCCATAGTTTTCCTCTAGTTTCAAGGGCGAGAATAAGTTCTTGTTGGGTGGAAACCAGTGCCGGACTGTATAACTCGACCATGGGGTCCCCCTTTTTGACTTCCACCCCGGTGAAATCCACATAGAGTTTGTCTATCCGGCCACCGACCCATGCGGAAACCACTTTCATGCGCCTCTCGTCATAGGCAATCGTACCATAGGCTCGGATGTTACGGACAAGTGGTTTACGCTTCACTCGAGCTATACGTACGCCCATATTCTGAACGGTTACCGGATCAATGCGGATAACGGATGCAGGGACTTTCTCTTCCCCTTCCTCTTCAAAAACAGGGACCAGTTCCATACCCATAGGGGATTTCCCCGGTTCGTTACGAATAAAAGTTGGATTCATGGGCGCCGTCCAGTATTTGATCTTCTTGCCGGTCTTTGGATGGATCATCCCTGCTTTATAACCTTTTTCAGCTGCGAAAACCTCTTTTATTGCAAGGGAAGTCCTGTGTAATCTGATAGGTTCATTACCGACATGGAGACCCAACCCTCCCAAAGGGGCGATTAGTATGGATATAAACGCTATCATAATAAAACGGTTCATCTTATTTCCTCCTTAAAAGCTCTATCGAGGCTTTTTTCATAATCATTCCTCCGTGAATTCAGGGGGTATCTCTGCGGGGAGATACCCAGGCAGTTCAATACCCACAGCCCTCTCCATATCTGCAATGCGTTTCACGTAATCAGTGTAAGATTTCCAATAGCCAAATTGGATTTTTAATAAAACCCTTTCGGCATCCAGAAGATCGAGAAAATTTACAACGCCGGTGATGTAGCCTACTTCGGCCGATTTCAATGACTGTTCGGCTTGAGGTATTAGAACATTCCGGTAAAGATTAGATGTTTCGCGTGCCGTCTCAATTTTGAAAAGATTGTCTTCGATTTCAAACAAGGTCTGATTTAGGATGCTCTTGTACGCGTGTTTTTGGGCTGTGACCATTTTGGCGGCACTTTGGACTTGGGAAGAAATCTTTTTTCGCCAAATAGGAACATTTACGCTGAACATAACGTTAAAGGCATCTTGACCATTATCGCTGAACATCAACGGCCCTTCATCTATTTCGATATAGTTGGCCCCAATGGTCAGATCAGGATAGTAATCCTTTTTGGCTAAAGTTAGTGCCCGATCACTCTTTTCGATCCAGGCGTCCCCGATTTTGAGTTCCGGACGATGATCTCGCGCAATTCTAATCAGTTGCTGTCTGATATAGAAAAAATCTCTAAATTCCGGTTGTACGGGCTTTTTCAGCGGATGGTCAGACGGCCTGTCCAGCAATGCATTGAGCCGTGCTTCCGCCGTTTTTTTCCTGTTCAACAGAGTTAGGAGCCGATCTTCCAACCTGCTTATTTCCACCTGGACCTTTAATATATTCTGCTGACTCCCCTTGCCGGTTTCATATTTGATCATGGCAATCTGTTCGAATCGTTTTAGAATTTCCTTTTCGTTATCGGTAATGTCTATAATTATAGATAGATAGAAAAGCTCATAATAAGCGATTTTGATACGACGGACAACTTCCTGTCGAACAGTTTCATAGGACGCCTTCAAGGCCTCTGCTTCTTTTGCTGCTATTTCTGCCTTAAGACCCCTTTTCCCATAAAAAGGAAGCTTTTGTTTCAAACCGTAAGCCCTTTTTATAGGACCGACCCTCGTTTCCACACTCTCGACATATTGCTTAAAGGAAAGCTGCGGATCCGGAAGCGCCCCGCGAGCGCCTATGATGTCTTGTGCGCTTTGCCATTTTTTTTTGGCGGCAATTATCTCGGGATTTCTTTCTGTGGCCTCTCTGAGAAGTTCCTGTAAATCCGACATTTCCGGAGCATCCATAGGAACCTTGTCAGCTGCTTTTACAAAAGGGATTTTGAGAAATAGAAACAGTGAACATTGTATTAATAAAAAAACCGTGAGTCTTTTCATTTTATCCTCCATTTACTTTTACTCTTGGCAAGTCTTAACCCGTTCATTTTGGCCTTATTTGGGAGAATGACCACATGTTGCCGATTCCGCCAAGCATTTCGACCCATCCCCTGAACCTGTCTTTACGAACGCCCTCAATCATTTTTGGGTTATAGAGAGGGTAATATGGGACATCCCGCAGAATGATATTTTGCATATTCCAAACCAGTTTTTTTCTTCTTTCGATATTCATAGCGCTGGCAGACTCGTCGGAAATCCTGTCGTAATAAGGGTTCTTGTAGCCGCTCATATTCCAGCCACTTGGTTTATCATTTCTGGAATGAAAAAAAGTTCTCAGATAATCCGGGTCCAAAGAAAGTTTGCCGTAACCCAGAACAAAAAGATCAAATTGATGGCGGTTTTTGATTTGTTGAATCAAGGAGCCAAACTCCATGGGTTTGACACGTGCAGGGATTCCCATTATCTTGACCCACCTTACTATAGTCTTGCCGATCGCGGCCCGTTGGGGACCATAGTCGGGAGTAGGGGTCAAAATGGTAAATTCTTTCATAAGGCTTCCGTCAGGCAAAATGATTCCTTTCCCTTCTCCCAAGTTCCCGTTGATGTCAACCGGCGGCACCTCCCACGTGTATCCGGCTCTTTTGAGGATTTCATAGGCTCTGCGCCGGCGTGATTCTCGGCTGAGTCCTTCTCCGTACTTAGGGACATTCGAGTTATACCAGAAGGTATTTCCGGGAGGCACAATGGAGTACATTTTGACTGCATTGTAATTGAGAAGCTCTGTAATGATATAATCTCTGTCAATCAAAGTGGCGACAGCTCGTCTGAAGTTGATATCGCTGAAAGGTCTTTTTCTGACGTTGAATCCAATATAGCGCAGAGCGCTTCTCTCATTGAGATAGAATTCTATATTTTCATCCTTCAGCAGTCCCTCAAGATGCTCCGGCGCTATGCTCCACCAAAACATATCGATACGATTGTTTTTAAGGGCGAAAACAGCGGCTTCAGAGTTACGGAAAATCTTAAATAAGATGCCGTCGATATGAGGCCCCAGAACCTTACCGCCTATGGTTTGGCCCTTGCCGAAAAAGTGCGTGTTTCTCTCAAGAAAAAGAGAGACCCTCGCTTTCCAATCATTCAAAACAAAGGGGCCGCTGCTAACGGGTCTTTCCACCGGATACTCCATCACGTTGCCGAGAGGGTTTTCTGTCTTTCTGGCATTTGCGGCCACTTGGAGCCACTCCTTTTTCTGGACAACGGGAGTGGTAAGAGTTCTGGTCAGGAAGATGGCTTTAGGCTCTTTTAAATAAAATCTGACGGTATGCTTGTCCGGCGTTTCAATTTTTTTTATAAACCTCCAATTTGAATAATAAAGAGGCACCCTAAACTCTTTGATAAATCTTCCGGTAAAGGCCACATCCTCTGATGTTAACTCGGAGCCGTCCGACCATTTGGCCGGTCTGAGTTTTATGGTATAGGAGATCATGACAGGATCGTAGACAGGATTATCTTTTGCCAGCCAGGGGACGAGTTTTAAACGTTTAGGCTCCCTAATATACAGCGGTTGATACAACTGTTCCAAAACCTTGCGGGACCAGCTATCACTTGCCATCCATATGTTCAGCGTCTTGGGTTCCTGCAAAAGGCCTACCCTGAGTACATCGCCTCCTCGAACATTTGGGGTTCCGAGAGCGACATATATGACCAATGCTAAAACGATTCCCCGGAAAAAGATCTTTGTGGTGTTAAAGCTATCATTCGTCGTTTGCATGCTATTTCTCCATGGTGTATATGCTTGTTTTTGCTTCAAAGAAGACTTACTTTTTATCTTTATTTGTTGTACCACATTGTGGCAACAATCGTGCCAGGGACAATCGTTGCGAGATAACTTATTAGAAATTCGACAAATATATTTATTAATCCTGGTTTTATTGAAAAAGAGACTCTTGTGTTTTCAATGAATCTGGATACAAAATATCCATTCAATAAATTAATAATAACTAATTGGATACAAATTACCCAGATGTTCAAAAAGTAGGCAGAGATCTTATGTGGTGAAGCATTTAGCCATTAAGTCGGCAGAGAGTGGGTTGTAAATATTACTAAATTCGCAAGGGAAATCGATAGACGCTATCACTTTGTACAGTTTTTGCTTGACGGTTTTAAGAATAGAATAGAATATTAAAGTTGTCAATTTTGGAATTGGCAAGACAGCCAAAATTAAAACGATTTAGATGCCCGTGGGAAGCTTTTTTAAATGTTGGATTTAGATGTGCCATGAATTTAGGAAACTAGTTTTGAACAAGAAGAAAAACCTTTAAAGTACTCATATGTTCAACTTTATATTGCAAAAGTACATCTAATGATTATTGTAGACTCAACTCAATTTTATTTAAGAACAGATACAAAACTCTCGTACAAAATGCCGCTGTTTTAACTTTTTACGAGGCAATTAAATATTGGAGAATAATCGATGGCTTTTGAAACCAAAGAACAAGTTTTAGAAAAGATCCTTTCCCAGGAAAAAACGCCGTGCCCTCACTGCGGCGTGGAAATGAATATATGGGAAGTTCCCCCTTTTACATTTAGCGACGGCCTCGGATGGGGAACCCCTTATCTGTTTGTATGTTTTAATGATGAGTGTTCGCTGTATGTCAGCGGGTGGGAAAACATAGAAGAAAATTATGCGCATAATGCTTCATATCGGTGCATGAACTATCCAGGTACAAAGCAGTTTGAATGCATCCCTGTATTTAGCCCCATAGGAGGCACGGGACAAATCATTGACGATCAGGTTCTGGTCGAGCAAGAAATGCTGAAAGAGAAAATTAAACGCGGATTTTCCATTCTTACGGATGCCTATGTATCCAAAGACGCCGTCACGGTGGTCAGGATGCTTCTTGATGGAACCGAGCCCCAACGCGTCCGTTTAAAAGCGGCGGAAATGGTGGGTGACATCGGGGAGCTGGAAGCTATAGAACCTATTAAGAATGTAAGATTCGGCAATGAAATTATTCAGAAAAAGGTCGATGAATCCGTGCAAAAGATTCATGAACGATATTTTACCCGAGAATGTCCTTTTTGCGTTGAGATAATAAAGAAAAGGGCAAAAATCTGCAAACATTGCGGACAAGATGTGGCCGGGCAGTAATGGTAACTTAATTCGGTGTTATCCGTTTCCGGTAAGATAATTTTCAGCAAGAGATCCGTGGACAACCGGGAGCGATTCAATGGCCGGTGGTTTGAATCCAAAGACGATTTCGAGAAAAACCATTGTTATGCGAAAGGTTGCGCCCCAAAGCACTTCATGGCTGTCTGGATACTTATGGACAAAACAGAGATAGTCTTTCATACTCGGATGGCTGTTGTTTTTGTTCGACATACCGATATGCAATCGATAACGTGCATAATGAGACGGGTTCAAAAGATTCTGTAAGGGAATGTGGACGACCCTTTCCACCTCCCAGTTCGGAAAGAAACGTTTTTGACGGCCGATCCAAGAAACCATAGGATAGATCACCTTCCGAAACATAACAAGCTGTTGTGACGGAAGAGGTCCCAAAAACCTCACACCCAGAGGGTTTAAGCGCATTTCTTCAACACTTTCTCTTAAACAGGTGGCAAAAAGTAATGCCAGACTTTGGGCCTCGTATGAATGATGTTTGTGCCACCGTGACCAATGCGGCCACCGTGTCAAAGGGGATCCCGGTACGTATAAAAGCTTTGCAAAAAAGCTTTGCAAGAATGGAATCAAGCGGAGAAGATATGCTTCCACCCGGGCAGCAAAGGTCGCCCGGTTGTTTTACCTTAAGGGACCGTTTATTTAAAATCAAACAGGGTTTTAGGGCAGATCGTTTTTCTTCGCTATAGAGACCCAGCAAAAACAGCACGGCAGACGATATTGCCGAATCTTTAATCCCTTCTGAAAAAATGGGATCCCGACAATTTTTTTTATGAAGTGAATGGGTTGTTCGTTCAATAAAGGCGGTGGTGTTTCCGAAAGAATTCATCATTTTTATTCACCCATGGGTATGTCGCCAACGATAATATTCTGATCTACACCATACGCCCGGCAAAAGATATCATTTATTATTCAACTTATTCATTCTTGAACTTTTTGCAAGTATACGTTAAGTCCCAGTTCAATAAACCACCGGAGAAACATCATGAAGGTCATTAAAATCGGCGGCGACTGTGGTTGCGGCCAAGCATCTTGAACCCGGCTTCCGTGTTCTGAAGTTGCTGCCATCCACAATAAATTTTTTTCTAAGAGACGACAAACGTTATAGTTTCTTTGCTTTGAAATTTATACTTAAAATTAAAAATTTGGGTCTTCAATTTCGAACTTTGCATCTTAGACTTTTTTTTCAAAGAAATACGGAGACCTTATGAATGGGTAATACACAAACCAGGGCCATATTGGGTCCCATGCGGATACCCTTTCTAATACTGCCGCCGGCATGTGTTGCTGTAGGGGCAGCTACTGCATTCTGGTCGGGAATCGAATTAAATCTGCTTTATTTGGCACTCGCTTTTATCGGCGCTCTTTCGTCACACATCAGCGTAAATGCTTTCAACGAATATTATGACTTTAATAGCGGACTCGATTTCAATACTCGGCCTACGCCGTTCAGCGGCGGAAGCGGTACGCTTCCCAAAAACCCTGAAAAAGCGCATTATGCACTGATTACCGCATTTGCTACATTGGCAGCGACACTTTTTATCGGTATTTATTTCTTGTTTATAAAAGGACTGTGGCTTTTACCCCTGGGGATTATCGGTATTATTGACATTGTAGTCTATACCCGATGGCTGACTAGAAGTCCTTTGGTCTGTTTGATTGCTCCCGGGCTGGGCTTTGGACCTCTCATGGTAATGGGAACCGATTTTGTACTTTCAGGATCTTACTCTTGGACCGCTTTTATCGCATCCCTGGTTCCGTTTTTCCTTGTGAGTGATCTGCTTCTTCTAAATCAGTTCCCAGATGTTGAAGCCGATAAAGGTGTTGGTAGAAATCATCTGCCCATTGTAATCGGGCGAAAGGCGAGCGTGAAGGTTTACGCTTTATTCCTTGCAGGCGCTTATATGTCCATCATTTTAGGATGGTTGACCAGGATCTTGCCGCCGGAAAGCCTTGTGTCCCTTGTCACCATTGCCCTCAGCGTTAATATTGTTCGAGGAATTTCCAGATATGCCGATGATATACCGGCACTGATTCCATATATGGGCCGGAATGTTATCTTGACCATTTTAACCCCTGTTTTACTTGCAATCGGCCTCTTTATCGGCCGCTGACTGATTCTTATTGGGAGGAATGTCTCAAAAATTGCCGGATGATTTTTTCAATTGGCTTGTTGAGTTGCGTCGCTGGTTTCATCAGTTTCCGGAACCGGCTTACAAAGAGGAAAAGACGGCGGCCAAAATTTGTGAGGTGTTAGAAGGGCTCAAAGTGCCGTTTCAATCGGGTGTGGGAGGAACCGGTGTGGTGGCAAAGCTCTGTGCAAAGCAAAAAGGTCCTGTAATCGCTTTTCGAGCGGATATGGATGCGCTGCCCCTTGAACAGGGAAATACGGTTCCTTACAAATCCCAGAATGAAGGATTCATGCATGCCTGCGGGCATGACGGGCATATGACCATTGCACTGGGCGTCATTCGCTGGCTGATTGAAAACAGATGGCGTCAGAACGGCTCCGGTGAAATCATCTTTATATTTCAACCTGCGGAAGAAGGTGGGGCAGGCGCCATGGCAATGCTTGAGAGCGGTATTTTTGATTCGGAACCGGTTGAAGCCGCTTTTGCCGGACACATGTATCCTGAATTTCCAGTGGGGCATATCGGAATTGCTCCTGAAGTCAGCAATGCGGCCGCAGATACTTTTATTATCCGTTTAAAAGGCAAGGGCGGGCACGGTGCCTATCCGCATCATTGCAAAGATCCCATTGTTGCCGGCGCGCATCTGGTTACACAAATTCAGTCGCTGATCAGTCGAGAACTTCCGCCCCATGAAAGCGCTGTGCTGAGTATCGGCCGTTTTCATGCCGGAACAGCATCAAACATTATCCCCGAGAATGCCGTATTGGAAGGAACCCTCCGAACCCTTAACTCTGAGGTTCGTGAGCAAATAATAAAACGCCTCCAAGATGTCGTGCAAAGTGTGGCCCGGTCGTTCAATATTTCAGCAACCCTTGAAGTGATGGAGGGTTATCCTGTGCTGGTAAATGATCCAAGACTCGTAAAACACACTTTGGCTTGTGCCGGGGATGTGCTGGGGACGGATAATGTCCACACCGGGCTCCCCAAAATGGGTGCTGAGGATTTTTCCTACTTTTGTCAGAAGTGGGGGGGGGTATTGGTTGGTCTTGGGTGTCACGATCCGCGCAAAGGCTTTAAGTGCGGTCTACATTCCCCTTATTTCGATATTGACGAAAAGGTTCTGGATGTGGGGACCCGGCTTTTCGGGCAAGTTCTCATCCGGTATATGGAAAATTGAAAAGGGTTCCAGTAAATTCAAACCGATCCAGAAGATCAAAAAACATTGCCGAGATAATCTTCCTTTTCCATGGAGGTGTAAGAAGAAATGTTCGGGAGGCCAAGTGAATTTATTGCAAAATCAATAAGTTGATTATAGTTAAAGCGCAAGCCCATCTTTTCATAGTACTTTTCTAGAATCCTCTTTGGCCTGAAATCCTTGAATTTGCATGGTATTGAAAGTGTCGGGAGGTTTTCCTGAGAGATCACTCTCAGTATGTCATCGTTGTTGTATTTAATCAAAGGTCTAAAAACCTGATACCCCTCCTTCATCGTTAAAAGTGGATAAAAGCGCTGACCTGTTTCCTTAAATCTTTTATTTTTTTCAATCCCTATTCCCTGATCAGGATTAGAAGAAATGTTGTTGAGCAAATGTTCTAAGGAATAACTGACGATGTCCCAAAGAGAATAACTAACGATGAGGACAAGACTGTTCCAGTCCTCTACCGAGCGGGTCAGGATGCTCTTGAGTAGGTTTTTTCTAAAGTCTTGACATAACAGACATGGATTCTTTGAATTATCAAGTTCGTCATCCGTCTTTCTCAAATCATGCCAAATTATACGTGCCCCCCGTTTAACCCAATAAGAATCGATCCTTTTTATTTCTTCGTTGGGATATCTGTGAACCGGAAAGGCTCCGGTATGCGCCGTAAAATCGAATCCGAATTCTTCTTTTGCCGTAGAGATAAGATCCATAGCGGCGGACGAGTCCTTTCCACCTGAAAACAACAGAATAATATTTTTATCATTAAAGCTTTCAAGTATGTGTCGATGTTCCTTTTTCCAATGAGTATAAATTTGGTCTGAGTGCATGTATACCTTCAAAAAGATTTGAGGTTCGATAGTGAAATCATTTCGGAATCATTGCATATATTTTTTAAGTGTTGAGGACTCACTTTAACGCCCAATCCCGGATTTTTCAAAGGACCCGCCTTACCACCCGGCCCAAAAGATACATTTTCGAATGTCGTATTTACCTTTAACATGAATTCATCATAGGAACCATCATAGTATACGGCATCCCCACAGAGAAGACACAACGCCCTGCCTGCAGCAGAAAGAATGCCGGATTCGCCCAGTTGACATCCGATTTGGAAAAGAATGCCGTTGGTCCGCAGGTAGTCAATTATCTTGAGTGAATTTCTGAATCCGCCGCATTTGGACAATCTTACGTTGATCATCTTGTAATAGCCCTCTTTAGCGATCTTTTCCATATCGCCTAAAGAACATGCCGATTCGTCGGCCATCAGGATCACACCTTCGGCTTGCATAAGAGCGGCAAAATTCGCAAGGTCCGGTTCGTTCGGCATCATCGGCTGTTCGACAACCTTGATTTTGTAGTGTTTAATCAATGGTAGGTGCTCAAAGGCAAGTTTACTGTCCCATGCACAATTAATGTCCACCCTAAGATCATGGTTTCCTCCAAACACTGAGTGAACTGTATCGAGCATTTCTTTATTCTGTTCGAAATTTTTTCCCAGTTTCATCCGCAACTTATTTATTTTCATTGTTTTAATCAATCGACATAATTCCATGATTCTTTGTTTGCCGGCGAGCGGAAGTGCGCCTCCATAATAAACATTGTCCGTATAAAAATCTTTGGGAAAATATTCGGTTATATTTTTGTTTTCGCTTTTGCCGAAAGCATCCAGAAGCGCTGTTTCAAGGGCACAAATTGCAGCATTGTGAACCTTCTGGCCGGAAAGGCTGTCGACGAAATCCCATATCTGGGAAATGTCTTTTAATTGGGTTGGGAAATTATCTCTTTGTATGAAACCGTATATGCTTTTGGCGGCACTTTCCTGGGATTCCCCAGTTACGTAAGATCTGGGGGCACCTTCACCGTATCCCCTAATTCCATCCTTTTCGGCCACGACCTCGACAATGATATTATTGACATAGGATCTTTTTCTTAAAGAATGAGAAAAATCAGATAAAAAAGGGAGCGTTACCCGATGTATTATGACCTTGTCTATTCGCACGATTCTTTACTTACGTTAATGGAGGGTGGTGATTGGTTGGGATTGTCGACGGGCAAAGTCAGGGTAAATACGGTTCCCTTATTGAACTTGCTTTTTACCTCTATGGCCCCATCGTGATCCTGCATATTCTGATGTGCGATAAACAGACCCAGACCGGTACCATTATGAATACTGCTCTTATGTTTTGTGGTAAAATACGGATCGAATACATTGTCAATCATAGATTGAGGGATCCCGGGGCCGTTATCTTTGATTTCGATGCAAATGGTGTCCGGGCGTCCTTTTTTGGTACAGTTTTTTGTGGTAAACTCGATCTTTCCGCCTTCGGGGGTAAATTCAACCGCATTGGAGAGGAGATTCAGAATTACCTCTTTCATCTTTTCACTATCCATCCACACCTGTCCGATGTTGGGATCGAATCGACGGGAAACGTCAATTCTTTTGGCATTGCTCTGTGGCGAAACCAGTAGGATCATTTTTTCGATGAGATCATGAAGGTTGTTTAACTCGAAGTGCGACTCCCTTTTCTTGACAAGATCCAAGAGTTCCGTAATGAGGTTGTTGATCCGACCGGTTTCTTCCAGTGCAATCATATGGAAGTTTTCCCGGAATTCTTGATCAT
The DNA here is from genome assembly GCA_019314155.1 of Deltaproteobacteria bacterium. GTDB lineage: Bacteria > Desulfobacterota > Desulfobacteria > Desulfobacterales > UBA11574 > JAAXQD01. Next base: position 1,226 of record JAFCZV010000110.1, on the reverse strand, counting down.
CGTATTTTTTCGGCATCATCTGGATGAACGTTCCGATGGCGGTCATGGGATTCTTTATTTCATGGGCCAGCCTTGCCGCAAGGTTGCCCAAAAAAGAGAATTTTTCGGAGCGACTCAAAAGGGCTTGAGATTTTTTCAGCTCCGCCATCTGTTTTTGGAGTCTGCTGTAAAGTCTTGCCCATCTGTTTTTGGAGTCTGCTGTAAAGTCTTGCGTTTTCTATGGCTATGGCTATTTGCGGTGCGAAGACCTCCAGTGTTTCCCGAGTTTCAAAGGGGATGCCTCTCCCATCGATGGCATCCGTGGCAATGACCCCGATTACCTTGGAACGGGTAATAAGGGGGACAACATATACCGAAGTCGGTTTGACATGGGTCAACATAACATTTTCTGTAACTATTCAGCGTATTTTATGCTTATACTACCATCTACATAAGAAAATCGGGCAACTTGCCGTTAAACAACAGATCCAATGCATGGCTTGACTTGACTCCTTGTTTTCGACAAGTCGACAAATAACTTCTAACGCGACAAAAGATTTGGGCTCCACCTATTGATCGAAAACAGCCAGATATCTTCTGTTGAACTTTTGTCATACGGATATCACTTTCACCCAAATTATTCGTAAACGAAACCCGTTCATCATCCATAAATCTGAGCGTGTCTTGCTCGTAGTCTCTTAGCCGTTCCAACAAGTTTCTGGATTTTGATCTTTTGATCCGGCCCCTTTTTCCTTTTTTTTTGGGTCTGATTGGCTCCGGACATTCGATTTCGCCTTTTTTTAATATGGCTCTGTATTTAAGCCGGTATTTTTCTGATTCTTGAGCATCCAACGCGCCGCCGGCATCGTTGACCTTGCGATTAATCGTTTCAAGTAGGTTTTTCAGCTTTTTCGCCCACTGCTGACCATCTTGCTCCCAGGCCCTTGTCAATTCCCTTAAATGATGGGCGTTGCACAAAGCGTGCGTACAATCGTATTTATAGTAAGGCTTCCAGTGGTCATGGCACAATATCCCTTTGAACCTGGGCAGTATGCCCATGTCGTCCATGGCCTCTTTGCCCCTTTTTTCATGGGGATAATAAAGGGTCCAGTCATCATTAGATACGCAATGCAACCAATGCCCGTCGCCACCGATATTGATGCCCGTTTCATCCGCATGTGCGAAATCTGAATCGGCCAACTGATTTTTGACCTGGTTTTCAAAATTGGTCAAAAACCGGAAGGCTT
>JAFCZV010000109.1 GCA_019314155.1 Deltaproteobacteria bacterium | reverse complement strand
CCGTGAGAGCTTTAACCATTTAAATTGATTACATTTTTGTTTTTCAGCATTTCGTGTTTTCAGGATCGATTCTCATAAGCTGACAGCACCTGCATAAAATTGACCATGATGAGATCCGTTTAAAACCATCAACGAAGATTTGAAAAAACGCGCACGACAATCTATACTCCACCACATATTGTATAAACACAACCAAAATTATACCTTCCATTGTGTTTTTCCCTTTACAAACAGATGATTTCCTGCTATTTCTTTTGGGATCAAACTTGACGGCTTTGTAAAAAGTGAAAAGTCAAACGTGAAAAGTCTATATGTTGTGTAATATCGCCTCTTAATGTATTAAATGTTGTCGTTTTACATTTCACGTTTCACTTTTTACAAATTTATCAAACTTTACACAAAATATGGGTAACGGCAGACAAATATTACAGGAGATTCAATTACATGAAAGTTAAAAAGCTGGAAATAAACGGATTTAAATCCTTTGTTGAAAAAACCAGTGTTCAATTTCCTCCGGGCATTTCTGCGTTTGTGGGTCCCAATGGTTGTGGCAAAAGCAATATTGTAGATGCAATAAAATGGGTTATGGGAGAACAAAGTGTAAAGCAGCTCCGCGGAAAATCCATGGAAGACGTAATTTTTTCAGGTTCCAACGGAAAATCGCCATTGAACATGGCAGAGGTTTCACTGACCCTTTCCAACGAGAACGGCACTGCCCCCGAAGAACTTAAAGACTTTACCGAGATCATGTTAACAAGACGTCTTTACCGTTCCGGAGAAAGCAACTACTTCATCAACAAGCAGCCCTGCCGGTTAAAAGACATACATAATATCTTTATGGGAAGCGGTATGGGCACAAAATCCTACGCCGTCATTCAGCAAGGAAACATCGGCAGAATTACGGACGCCGGACCGGAAGAAAGACGGGGTTTGATTGAAGAGGCTGCCGGAATTACACGGTACAAATCCCGCAAAAAAGAAGCGTTGAGTAAAGTCAGGGCAACAAACCAGAACATTCTGCGTGTTGCCGATATAATCGCTGAAATAAAGCGTCAGATGGCCGGCCTTAAGCGGCAGGCCCGGAAAGCAGAACGTTATAAAAAATACCAGCGGCGCGTCAGAGAACTCGATATCCACCTGACACTCCATTATTACAATGAATATACCCGTAAAATCGATGAGGCCGATGCGCTGTTAAGAGATCTGAAAGATACAGATATTGAGCATTCATCCAGACTGAAAAAACTCGATGCAGAAGTTGAAAAAATCAAGCTCCGGAGAACGGAAAAAAATCAGGAAATCGCCGATCGAAAATCCCGAAAATTTGAAGCACAGCGTCATATAGATCGAATAGAAAATGATCTGTCTCACCTCCACGAAGATGTGGAAAGACTCACCTACGAGTTCGGAGAACTCGAATCTGCCCGAAAAAACCTCGAAGAAAAAAACAGGGAGTTAATGGCCGAAGTCACCCAGGTTGAAAGCCAGAATATAACCCTTTATGATAAAATAAAAACGGCAAAGTCGACCATCGACAAAGAGCAATCGGTTGAACAAAATATAAAAGATCAACTTTCGGCTTTGAATCAAGAACTTGAAACCTGCAAAGCAAATCTGATGGATCTGGTGGCCCGGGAGGCACAATACAAAAACATCTATCAAAACGCCACCAGCAACAAGGAAAGCCTTAAAAGACGCCTGAAAATAATCGATGAAGAAAAAGCCGCTACCAGTAAAAAGGTTGCCGGTCTTAGGGACAAAAAAAATAAGGCCCAAGCCCAGTTGGATTTATATAAAACAAAAATCGATGGTCTGATCGAACAGATCGACATCACCCAGAAACACCTCCAAGAAAAAAGCAGGGCCCTTGGGGAGCAGGTTAAGATTGTCCAGACGTTGGATATTGAACGAAACAAGGCCAAATCATCCTATACCACTTTAAAGAAAATGGAAGACAATTTCGAGTGGTACAAGGGCGGCGTCCGGGCCGTAATGAAAAGACACCGGCTCAATAAAGACGCCGCATCATCGTACACCATGGAAGATAACGGCGGTGATGGTATTTTAGGCCTGATGGCGGATATCGTTGAACCGGAATCTTCCTTTGGAACTGCGGTGGAAGCAGCGCTGGGAGAATCCTTGCAGTACATCCTTATCCAGGATCAAAAGACCGGTCTCGATACCATCGACTATCTTCAGACCACCCGGTCGGGACGCAGCGGTTTTATCCCTGTTTCATCGATGAAAAGTACATTGTCAGACCCGAAGACCGGGCCTGATCCACAAAAAAAACTTCTGAATCATGTTTCCGTAAAACAAGGTTTTGAAAAGATCGCAGAAGCACTTTTGGGGCATGTGGCGGTTACCACCGACATGGAAGAAGCTTTGGCGCTGTTTAACAGCAACGGCGCACTCCAGACCGTTGTAACTAAAAACGGCGATCTAATCTCTCACCAGGGAATTATGGTCGGCGGCAGCAAAGACAAAATATCCGGCATCCTTGCAAAAAAGCAGGAACTCAAGGATGTCAAGTCCCAAATTAAAGATTTAAGCCAAAAACTCGATTCAGCCCGCCGCAAACAAAAAGAACTGGAATCTGAAGTCTGGAATATCGAAAACACGCTGCAAAAATTTCAAGAATCCAAAAATAAGACTGCACAGAATGAAGTCGAAGCAGAAAAAGACCTTTACAAAGCTACCGAAGATTTTAAAAACGCTACTCGGCATCTTGAAATTGTCCGCCTGGAACACGAACAGCTTCTGGGTGAAGAGAGCGATATTGATAAAGAAGTTGCAAGATACAATACGGCGGTAGCCGAGGTCGAAGAGCAAGTTAAAAATGCGCAGGTTCTCGTCTCGGAAAAACTGGAACGAATCAGTTTTGTTTCATCTGAACTGGAAGCGTTTAATCAGAAAATTGTGGATCTCAAGCTAAACCTGACGGCATTGAATGCCAAACTGGAAAACAGCAGTGACAGTTTAAGGCGGCTGAAAGAATTCCAAAATGACGGGATAAACAGAACAGAACAGCTGTCCAGGGACCTTACCCTTAAACAACAGAAGAAAAACGGTTTAAAAGAAAAAATCAAAGAATTAAAACAAAGACTTTCCGAACTGTATGCGGATATGAAGCGACTCGATCAAGTACTTGAAACTGATGAAGCGGATTATCATGAAATCGATGCAAAACTAAAAGAAAGTGACGATATCATATCGGTGATACAAAACGAACGTGAAGAAACCCTTCAGAAAACACGCCTGCTCGAGCTTGAGCAATCCCAGCGACACATCAAACGGGAAAATCTTGCGAATCATCTGCAAGAAAATTATCACACGCCTCTGGCGGTGCTTAAATCAGAATTTGACGACACCTCCATCGACACGAATTTATCCACAGATGAGATAGAAAGCGAACTCAACCGGCTCAAAAAAAGAATTGAAAATATCGATGACGTTAATCTCGGTGCCATAAAGGAGTACGAACAGCTTAAAGAGCGCTTTGATTTTCTTAATGAACAACGTGATGATCTCGAAAAAGCGGTCCAAGACCTTCACATGGTCATCCGTAAGATAAACAGGATATCCAAAGAGCGATTTCTTAACACTTTCGATATCATCAACAAAAAGTTGGAGGAAGTATTCCCTCGTCTGTTCGAAGGGGGGTCGGCCCGGCTCGTCCTAACAGAACCTGAGAATCCCCTAGAAACCGGCGTAGAGTTCATGATACACCCGCCTGGAAAAAAACTGACCAGAATGAGCCTCCTATCCGGCGGCGAAAAGGCCCTTTCCGCCATCGCCTTGATCTTCTCCATCTTTTTAATAAAACCGGCATATTTTTGTCTCATGGACGAAATCGATGCCTCCCTCGACGAAACCAATGTTTTCCGATTTAACCATCTTTTAAAAGTCATCGGAGAAAAATCCCAGATTATCATGATAACGCACAATAAGAGCTCCATGGAATTCGCCGAGACCCTGTTCGGCATAACTATGGAGAAAAAGGGAATTTCTAAAGTTGTGTCGGTGAACTTTCAGCGAAAAGGACAACCGGCATGACGGAAAACTGAGCAACCAGGTGATCGATCAAATTCTTCTTGACAAGGAAGACGAAATATTCACAAATAACCCTTTCTTTTGAAAATCAACATTCCAACACGCCGGTATTCCATGGGTTAGGCAGAAACAACCAGCCTTAACAAATCGCATTGATATTTTTGATTTGAAAAATTTTAGAGATGTATAATTATGGCATTGAACTGGTTCAATAAAAAGAAAAATGAAAAGGACACCGCTCCGGATGTTCCTGCAAAATCAGGAAGATTTTTTAAACGTCTCAAAAGCGGTCTCTCAAAAACCCGCAAGCTTCTTTCCACTGACATTAACGAACTCTTTGCCGGCAACAGGAAAATTGATGATGAACTGCTGGAAGAGCTTGAAGAGCTTCTGATCACCTCAGATATTGGGGTTCAGACCACCGGGGATCTCATCGAAAACATTTCCAAAAAATCTTCGGAAATATCCGGTCCCGATCAGCTCAGAGCAGCGCTTAAAGAGAAGATTCTGGAACTACTGAGTCCGGAACCACTGCCCGCTCGAGAAATTACGGATAAGCCCCATGTCACCATGGTCATCGGTGTGAATGGTGTTGGGAAAACAACCACCATCGGAAAACTGGCTGCCAGAGATGCGTCTTCGGGGAAAAAAGTTATACTGGTCGCCGCCGATACTTTCAGGGCTGCGGCAATAGAACAGCTCGACATATGGTCTCAGAAAGCCGGCGTTGACATAATAAAGCATAAAGAAAAGTCGGATCCGGCCGCTGTTTCATATGATGGTATTGAAGCTGCTGTTGCCAGAGGTGCGGATATGGTACTGGTCGATACTGCAGGCAGAATTCACACAAAGGTCAATCTGATGGAGGAACTCAAAAAGATTAAACGCACCATTTCAAAAAAACTTCCTGGGGCCCCCCATGAAGTTCTTCTGATTCTCGACGCCACCACCGGTCAGAACGCATTGTCTCAAGCCAAATTGTTCAACGATGCCATCGGCGTCACGGGAATCGCCCTTACAAAACTCGATGGAACCGCCAAGGGCGGAATCGTCATCAGCATTTGCAGCACCCTTGAAATCCCGTTAAAATATATCGGCGTCGGTGAAAAGATAGAAGATCTCCAAGAATTTGATCCTGTTCAGTTTGTAGACGCGCTTTTTTAGTAAAAAATCCGGGTCAATAGGTTATTTCAAATCCGCTGAATTCACCACTGTAATCCTCCCATTCAACATCTACATTTGCAACCTTTGCAATGGGAGGTCCCTGCTTGCACCATTCAAGAACCGACAGGACGTTCTTCTCATCACCTTCAAACACGGCTTCAACGTTCCCGTCCCGTTTATTTCTCACCCACCCGAAAACACCGTGTCCTTCTGCCGCGCGTTGGGTCTCCAGCCTAAAAAAAACACCCTGGACCCTGCCGGCGATAACGGCATGCGCTCTGACTTTTTTTTCCATTTTCAACCCCCCGGGGGATTTATGATTGTTGATTGTTGATTTATGATTGTTGATTGTTGGAGCATAGCGAAAATCCCGATTCATCGGGGATGATTGGTGATTGGTGATTGGTAATAGTTTGAGCCCTCGGGGAGTTTTTCTTCTAAATCCTTGAGTGTCAGTGGAATGGATGATCTTTTTTTAAAGCGGGTGCTGTTTGAGTGGCTTAGGGATAGTTAGAAAGAACAGGCGCATGCCGAAATCGCATCTTTAAAAGAAATTGAAGATTGTATGGCAAACCTATTGATTTTTCAAAGATTGATTCCTGTTCTTTCTTTACGAGCCCTTGCCACGAGTTCACGCGGTTTAAAAAAAGATTATCCATGGAGCGACTATTTAGAAAAACTCCCCGACCCCTCATTTAATTATATCTGAAGCGGTAATGTTTTCCAGCGGCTCGAGGTTCGGAAGTCAGTTTTTATTTTACCCCTGACCTCTGGCACCTCTACCTTGTGAACAAAATCATCAATCATCTATCTTCAATCATCAATTTCATTAGGGTTTGTTCATCAATAATATCGACTCCCAGCGCTTCCGCCCGTTTAAGCTTTGAACCGGGGGACGCCCCGGCCACAAGATAGTCCGTGTTCCGGCTTACGGAGCCGGTGACCTTTCCCCCGGCCTTCTCGATGAGTTTTCTCGCTTCATCTCTTGTGATGGTTGCAAGTGTACCGGTCAGAACAAAAACCTTCCCGGAAAGCGTCCCCTCTTCCTGGACACCTTCACCAAGAATCTGAACGCCGCTGGTGATAATTGCGTCGACTATCTTCCGGTTTTCATCCGCGCCAAAAAACCTTCCGACACTTTCAGCGACCACCGGCCCCACCCCTTCAATCGCTTCGAGTTCATCCGGCGCTGCACTCATAAGTATCTCCAGGCGACCGAAAGTCTTTGCAAGGATGCCGGCCACATGATCTCCCACATGACGGATGCCCAGAGCATAAATAAAACGGCTTAACGTTATCCGCTTGCTCTCCTCGATAGCACTTAAAATATTTGCGGCAGATTTTGAACCCATCCGCTCCAGGTTTTTAAGCGCATCTTCTTTCAGTCGAAAAATGTCCGCATAGGAAAACAGCAGATCCTTATCCACCAGCTGTTCAACCAGTTTATCCCCCAGGCCGTCGATGTCGAAAGCGCCCTTTGACGCAAAATGCTTTATCCGTTGTTTGATCTGAGCCAAACAGGAGATGTCGATGCATCTTAAAGCCGCCTCATCTTGGGCACGGATCACCGGAGAACCGCAAACAGGGCAGTTGAGGGGCATCTTGAAGATTCTTTCTTCTCCGGATCTCTTTGAAGTTATCACCTTGACAATTTCGGGAATCACATCCCCGGCCCGTTGCACCAAAACCGTATCGCCGATTCTGATATCCTTTCTTCTGATTTCATCTTCGTTGTGAAGTGTTGCACGACCGACCGTTACGCCGCCGATCTTCACAGGGAAAAGATGAGCGACCGGTGTCAAAGCTCCGGTCCTTCCCACCTGGACCTCGATGTCAAGGACCTGCGTGGTCTCCTGAGACGCTTTGAATTTATAGGCGATGGCCCATCGCGGGCTCCGGGATGTCGCCCCCAAAAGGCGTTGCAAACGAAGGCTGTCCACCTTGATCACCATGCCGTCAATATCATACGGCAACAGATTCCGCCGTTCGCCGAGGTCTCTGTAATAGTCGACGGCCTCTTCTATAGTGATTTTCGTTCTGATATTCGAGTTGATTCTGATCCCAAGTTCTTTCAAGGCTTGCAATGTATCCCCGTGCGACTCCAAATCAAGATCTGCAACTCTACCGATACCGTAAAAAAAGATTTCCAGGGGGCGTTTCGCAGTAACCTTCGAATCTAGCTGCCGCAAGGATCCGGCGGCGGCATTTCTTGGATTGGCAAAGGGTGGCAAATTCTGGTCGAGGCGACTGTCGTTTAAACGCTTGAATCCTTTCTTCCCGATAAAAACCTCCCCTCTGACCTCAAGCAGTGAAGGATTTTTACGATCTTTCCCCTTTTCAAGCACCATGGGGACTGAGCGAATGGTTCTGACGTTTGATGTGATCAATTCGCCTCTAAAACCATCACCGCGAGTGGACGCAGAAATCAGCCGACCGTTTTCGTAGACAAGCTCCACGGCAACGCCGTCTAACTTGGGCTCGGCGGTATAAAAAATAGTATCATCCGTATCGAGGCCTCTTTTAACCCGAAGATCGAACTCAAAAATATCGGCATCGCTGAATCCGTTATCCAGACTGAGCATGGGAATTGAATGCTCGATGGTTTCAAATTTGTCGAGGGGCGGTGCCCCAACCCGTAAAGTGGGTGAATCCGGACTCGAAAGATCGGGGTAATTCGTCTCCAGCCGGATCAGCTCCTGCATCATCCGATCATACTCGGAATCCGATATTTCCGGATCATCCAGAACATAGTATCGATAACTATGATGATGAAGGGCCTCTCTTAATTGGGTGACTCTTTTTATGACTTCAGGATCGATATTTTTTTGCATACCCGAATCATCCACACCATCATACCGGTTTTGCCAATTTTGCAAGTTCTTCTTTTACGTCATCGATGACGTCATAAAACCACATCACATCCTCAATGGTCAAACGGCCGGCCTTGCGTTGGGACTCCCCGCCGTCTTTTTTCTTAAATATCCTCGGACCAATCTGGAGCTTCGCCTCACCGTCACCATACTGATTGATGGAAACAACAAGTCCGGTCTCTTCACATTCCCACTTCTTCAAGATTTTATCTTTTTCAGGATCAAATGCCATATTCTCCTCCTTATTTTTTAATTACCCAAGCTTACCATTCGGGCAAGTGATTTTGCAGGTTGTCAAGTTAAGTCCGTTTTATATTGATACTAAAAAATTAAGTCAAATTGATTTTGGCTCATCCCTTTGAGTTTTGCATTTTGGATGGCTATCCGCATTCCAACACGATCATGAACGGTAGTCTGAAATTCTGGGGGTTTTATAGAACATCTCAAGACGATCAGTTTCTGTTATGAGTTTGTCTGTAATCATAAAAATTAGATTGTGCGCTACCCAGGGGCATCAAATCTCTCTAATCTTGGCTTAATCCATAATTTTCAAAATTGACATAGATTGCCATGAACTTTCTGAAACAACGTTCCCCTCTAACACAAAAAACTGATGGCGGATTTGTTTCAGACAACCAAGCAGAACATAAGTCTCCATATTCAAAGTGTTTTTGAGGAGGGTGAGTTGGTGCCGGAGGCAACTGTCAAGAAATACTTGACAGTTCGCCAAGAGGGCAAGCGCAAGGTAAAACGCCTGCTGGATTATTACAACCTGGACATGATTATTTCCGTGGGCTACCGGGTGAAAAGCCGTGTGGCCACACGCTTCCGAATTTGGGCCACCCGGCGCCTGCGCGAATATATTGTTAAGGGCTTTGTGCTGGACGACGAGCGCCTGAAAAACCCGGATCAGCCCTTTGACTATTTTGACGAACTGATCCGCCGCATCCAGGATATCCGCACCTCGGAACGGCGCTTTTACCAGAAAATCACCGATATCTACGCCACCAGCATCGACTATGATCCGACAACAGAGATCAGCATCGAGTTTTTCAAGACCGTCCAGAACAAAATGCACTGGGCCATTACCGGCATGACCGCAGCGGAAATCATCCATGAACGGGTCGATAGTGACAAGACCAACATGGGGCTGACCAGTTGGCGCGGCGCCAAGTTAACAATGTTTGTATTATTCAATAGTTACATGTTCAGGCATGCTATAAGCCGGTGAAGCATACGGGACGGGATTGATATATTAACATGGGTCATACCATTATCTTGAGTTCCTTTTTTTAAACGCCCTTTTTGGCCCATTTTGCCGATTGCAGGCTGTGGGTTGTGAAAAACAAAGTCTTTTGGAAAGCGCCAGGGCACTAATGCCACTCAAAGGTTAAAGCTTAAATTTCCAATCCGTTTTAGGAGTTTTAAAAATTCGTTTTCGTCTATTTACACAGGCGATACAATTGCAACCTTTGGTCAACGGGTGCCTGCCAAGCTTTTCAGCCAGCCTGAAGCCGGCATCGATCATTTCAACAATCATCCTGTGCTGCGCCGGGTATGAAAAATTCTTTTTAACTTGATTCTTCATAATGTAAACGGCCCGTTCTCATTTTTGTCTTTGGGGGCTTGATCAAGGTATTTGTCGATGAGCTTTCTCTGGCCGAAACGGTTCGCAAACAGATAAATCCTGTCCATGTCAAGCGGCTCAAAATGGTCGGGAAGCAGCCGGTTTTGACAGAGTTCGATAAAAGTTGAAATATCCGCCTCATCTTTTATGCTCCGGTCAGGATTATTGGCAATCGCCATCATCTTTAAAATAATGTAATCCGTCGGCTGAATAACGGGAAGTTTTCCCAGCAATACGTCTTTAACAACAATACTGCTGTTTAAAATATTCAATCCATCCGGAGTGTTAACAAACATGAAATCGATATATCCCATAGCCCCCAGTTCGGATTCAAATTGAGCAAACGCATCCGTCTTTTGATAGCAGCTATATCCCAGCCTTTCCATTATTGAATCAAGTTCGGGCCACAAACGACCTTCGATGATCAGATCAATGTCGGATGTAAACCTGGGAAGGCCATACAGTCCCAAGGCTATCGCTCCTATTACCGCAAAAGGGATCTTATTTTGGGTTAAATTTCTCGCAATGATCTCCAGAACTTTATTCAGTTTTTCGATTAAAATTCTATCATCCACCACACACCATCCTTCTATTTCTTCCGCTCATCAGGAAGCTTGATCATGATCATTTCCTTTTTAAACAACTAAGGGTGACATCTTCAATTACTGCTGACCCTGGAAATGCATACTACAGGTCATTATCGCAAGTGATAGACAACTGCAACCTTGCAGAATAATATTTGGTTCTTCTCCAATTTAGTTGTAGAAGAGGGTCCAAGGATTCCAGGGGTCAAGGATTCAAGGGTTTGTTTTCTAAAGACTTTATCAGCGCCTTTAACATTCTTTCGATTTCTGCGATGGCTTTATTTAGT
>JAFCZV010000108.1 GCA_019314155.1 Deltaproteobacteria bacterium | reverse complement strand
GGTTATGGGATCTGTATCATCAAAGGTGTGCTTCTTGTCTCGATTTTTTGTGGCCATCTGTTTTCGTATATCCGTGGCAAGGGTTTTGCCCAACTCAACGCCGAACTGATCAAAGGGATTAATGCCCCAGATAAAAGCTTCATATACCGTTTTGGCTTCGTAAAAGGAAAGAAGACGGCCGATGTTTTCAGGTGAAAGTTCCTTTAAAAGAATGGTCGATGAGGGTCTGTTTCCGGAAAAAAATTTCGCGGGATTCGAATCTTCCTTTCCTGTGGCAAGGGCAGCCGGTTGTGCGATCAGATTCGCCCATAGCTCCTGATGATTGGTGACACCTTTTGATCGATTTTGGTACTGATTATAATGGGGATGGATGACACCGATAAAGTCGATGGGGAAGGGTTGTCCCTGATGTGCCAGCTGAAAGAATGAATGCTGGGCATTGGTTCCGGGTTCTCCAAAAACGATGGTGCCTGTGGCATCATCCAGACGGTTACCGTCTTTTGTCACCGATTTGCCGTTACTCTCCATACTCAGCTGCTGGATGTGTGGGGCCAGCTTGGAAAGTGGCGAGGCATAGGGGATGATGGCCAGGGCCGGATATTCCAAAAAATTGTTGTTCCATACTGAGATAAGTGCAGCAACAAGGGGAATATTTTCTCTTTCCGGTGCATTCCGGGAATGTAGATCCATCGCTTCAGCACCTTTCAAAAACTGCTCAAACCGCTTATACCCAAGATAAAGGCTCAGAGGGACCCCTCCGACTGCGGAGGTAACACTGAATCTTCCGCCGATGAAATCGAACATATGAAAGGATGCAAGCACCGGATTTTTGGGATCGTCTCCGGGAGATCCCTTGCTGGTAACCGTTAGAAAATGTTTGCCGGGATCGAGGCCTTTTTCTTTAATAAAAGCTCGGGCCTGATGAACATTGGCCATGGTTTCAGGGGTGGTATAACTTTTTGAGATGACGACCCAAAGGGTTGTTTCAATATCGATGATGGAGGCAATCTTGCCGAAATTATGGATATCCACGTTTGAGAGGAACATGATATCAATTTTTTTATCAGCCAGAAAATTAAGTGCATCGGCAACAAATTCCGTGCCCAGATAGGATCCGCCGATCCCGATAACGACCACCTGTCTGAAAGGTTTTCCGGTAGATCCGGTGATCTTTTCGTCATGAATTTGAGAAACAAATTGTCTGATTTCATTTCGAACGTTGCTTATTTCAGGCATTACATCTTTTCCATCAACAAAAACAGGATGGCCTGAAAAATTCCTAGCCGCTGTGTGAAGGGCCGGCCGGTTTTCCGTTGTATTAATCTTTTCTCCTTGGACCATGGCTGAAAACTGCTCTTTTAGACGGCAGTCCTCAGCCAGTTCAAATAAAAGATCCATGGTCTTTTCATCGAGTCTCTGTCGTGAAAAGTCATAGAAAATACCGGCGGCCTTTAAGGAGAATTTTGAAAGTCGGTCATTACTTTCAAGAAGATATTTCAAATGGTTTTCAGGGCGATTCATGACCTCAGCGTGTCGGATCAGCGCTTTACAGACTGGACTTTTACCGTGTTTAAAGTTGGTCATACTGCCCCCTTTCCGTTTAGCAGATATCCCGTTAATGACCCGAATTATAAATGGAAAATTAATACAAGAGATCAGCTTCGCTTCGAGCACGACACTGCTTCTGATAAAACGGTGTGTATTTTATCGAGCATTTTGCATTCATCCATGCATTCCGGAATGTCCCTTTTTCTTACACAGTTTTTACAAGGGCTTTTTGTAAGATAGCCGATTTCAAAATCGAACCTGTATTTAAAATTTTTTGGGAGTGAATACTTCATAAATTGTGGAATCATGATTTTAAACTAACATAACGACATCATTATCACAAGGAAAACTCATCGGTTAACCTTGCTGCGTTTTCGTCAAAAAGCGTTGATACTCATACATTCTGGCTATTGCTTTCACCGCTCGTTCCGGTGTCTCGAAAAATACGCCTTTATATTGACTGCCCTTAACTTGATAGACGGTATTATCTTTTTCGTCGGTCAACAGGCTGACACCGATTATCGGCTTTTGGTATTTTTCCATCAGTATTACAATATGATCGATATACTTCGTCTCGAACTCGACGAGGGCTCTGTTCATGGATTCAATAAATTCAGGGGAATAAGCGGGATCTGCCTTAAGAACCGAATCACCAAGATTTTTCACCATGATTCTACGGCCCAAAATACCCAGATTGATTACCGCATCACAGCCATCCCATTTTACAAGTTCTTCCATTGCAATCATCGGTAGGCGGGTGTCATTCTCACCCACAAGGTCTACGGGGTTCGACTTGCTCCAGTATGAAGGAAGCAATTTGTCGAGCCTATCCACGATTTCAGAGGACAATTCCGGGACTTCTAGCCCGTATTCCGAGCAGAGGTCTGCTGTAACGACACCCCAGCCACCGCCCAGCGTCATAATGGCAGTGCGATTTCCCCTGGGCAGCGGGAGGGATGAAAATGAAGCGGCCAGGTCGAGTAGATCCATCGACTGGTCGACTTTCACGATGCCGGTTTGGCGGCATATGGCATTGAAAACCTTTGAGTCTGAAGCCATTGCGCCTGTGTGACTTGCTGCAGCCCTATGCCCTGCCTTGCTCTGACCGCCTTTTAAAAGAACAATCGGCTTCTTTTTCCCCAATCTACGAGCGCTATCAAAGAAACGACGACCGTTTTTGACACTTTCCAGATACATGATCACGGTTCGGGTAGATGAATCGACTTCAAAAGCATCCATGTAATCCTCGATTGTAATCATCGACTCGTTGCCGGAGCCGCAAAAACCCCGAATCCCAATACCCTGTTTTTCGGCAAAAGCCAGCAATTGCACTCCCATATTTCCAGATTGAGCCACGATAGCAGTAGAACCCGGTTTCGGCCGGACGTTACTGCCTGTGCAGAATAGATTAATATGGGGGTTGCAAATTCCCATTGTATTGGGACCCAGCACCAGTATTCCTGCTTGTCTCGCGAGTTTTACAAGACGTTCTTCTAATTTCTTTCCTGTTGTACCGGTTTCTCCGAACCCCGATGTTATCAGAAGCATATTCCGGATACCTTTTTCTTTAAACTGGGGTATCAGATCCATAACCTTTGATGCCGGCACCGTAACCACCGCCAAGTCTACATCTCCGGGAATTTCGGCAACCGATCGATAGACCTGTCGTCCTGCGATTGTACCGCCTTTTGGGTTTACAGGATAAATTTCTCCTTTAAATCCGCCGCTTATGGTCGAAGTCAGGAGTATATGGCCCCACTTGCCCAGTTTGCCGGAGGCGCCCACAAAAGCGATGGGTTTTGGATAAAAAAAATATCCCAGCAAAGCAGGATCGATGGGCGGCAAGTATTCCTTGTTTCTCGGCGCTTTATCCATGACGATCAGGGAATCAAGCGCCAACACATCGCCGGCATGTGTTATCAGCAACGGATTGATATCTATTTCAGCAATGTCAGGATGCTCCATTCCGATTCGGGAGAGACCCAGCAGTGTTTTAATCAGTTGCCCCCGATCTGCTGCCTTTTCACCCCTGAAATTTCCAAGAAGTGATTTTGCTTTGATTTCATCGAGCATCTCAGCAGCATCGGTTTCGGTTAATGGTGCAAGCCGGAGTGAAATATCAGAAAGGACTTCGGTAAAAATACCGCCCAGTCCAAACATTATCACAGGACCAAAATGCTCATCCTGAAAAAGGCCGGAAACAAACTCTCTTTTGCCTTGAACCTGGGGCTGAACCAAAAGGCCTTCGAGCTCATGACCTGCCTCGGCAGTAATGGATCGGGCGGCCTTAATAACCGCTTGAGCATCCATGAGATTCAAATGAACCAGATTTCGTTCAGTTTTATGAAGCAGGGTAGACCCAAGTCCCTTGAGAACCACCGGATATCCAATTTCATCGGCGGCATCCACGGCTTCATTTTGGCTTAAAACAATCATTTCATTGACAACAGGAATACCATATTCCTTAAGGAGCTGTTTTGATTCATGTTCGTTAAGGGGAATTTTCTCTTTATGCATAATTTGCTCCAATAAAACACGGTTGTTCATTTGTTTATACTCCAATCCCGAACAATTTTTGCACAGATGGTCGAATGATTGCGTCTGTTTATCATGTTGAACGGTTGAGCTTGTGTTCCTTTTTACCTTCAAGAATAGCCCGCACACGATTTCGCTCAGCTTTTAATTTGCGAAGCTGATCTTTGATTTCTTCATGTTTCTCAAAAGGTGCGTTCTTAAGTTGTTTCTCAACTTTTTCCACATTTTGAAGGAGCCGGTAAAACTCTTGTGCAATCATTCGAATCGGCATGGCATGTCTCGGTATTCAGGGTGTATTATTCATTAAAACTGAGAAACCATATTTCACCCGATCAGAATCATCAATGTTTTTTTCATGCTTTGTATAGATTTATATTTTATGCTATATGAACAATTTCAAGGCTCAACTGGATCCACCGGAACCAATTTTGATAGTTCCGTAAAAAGTAAAAAAATAATCTTGATGATATTCTGAACGTACGCCAACTATTATCAATATGGTGTGTGTTGCGGTTAAAGGATAAATTTGCGGGGAACCATGCGCGTAGGTATAGGATATGATGTTCATCGATTGGTTAAAGGACGGAAACTCGTTCTGGGCGGAGTCGTCATCCCTTTTGAAAAAGGGTTGCTCGGACATTCAGACGCCGATGTACTTGTTCATGCTGTGTGTGACGCACTTTTAGGCGCGGCTGGACTCGATGATATCGGCGTGCATTTTCCGGATACGAATCCGGAGTTCAAAGATATTTCAAGTATAAAAATTCTCGAAAAAACCTATCGTTTGGTCAGGGAAAGAAACTTTAAAATCGTGAACTTGGATTCAACCGTGTTCGCTGATGCTCCAAAAATTTCTTCATATAAAGAAAGAATGAAAAAATATATTGCTCAAGCAATTGAAATTAACCCGGATCGTGTTAATGTTAAGGGAACGACCTTCGAAGGTCTTGGAATGATCGGAAAAGGAGAGGGGATCGGCGCCGTATGTGTCGCGCTTATCGATTAGATATTCATTGCGCAAGGTTTTAATAAAACGGATGATGAAACATGGCACTTCGCATTTTCAATACATTGAACAGTAAAAAAGAACTTTTTGAACCTTTAGAGGCCGGGAAGGTACATATGTATGTCTGCGGCCCAACGGTATATGACGCTTGCCATATCGGACATGCACGGTCTGTGGTGGTGTTTGATGTTATTGCACGCTATCTGAAAGCAAAAGGGTATGATGTTACGTATGTCAGAAATTTCACGGATGTTGACGATAAAATCATCCGGAAAGCAAATCAACTGGGCATCGATCCAAAGGCGGTTGCCGAGAGATTCATCGAAGAATTTTATCAAGACATGGATGCCTTGAACGTCCAGCGGGCGACCATCGAACCGAAAGCCACGGACCACATCGCTCAGATTGTGGAATTTATTGAAAAATTGATTTTAAAGGGGTTTGCATACCAGATAAACGGGGATGTCTATTATTCTGTTGAAAAATTCAAGAGATATGGAAAACTTTCCGGTCGCAAACTTGAGGATATGGAGGCCGGAGCCCGAATCGATATTGACGAAAGAAAGCAAAATCCTTTTGATTTTGCCTTATGGAAGTCCGCCAAACCTGGAGAGCCGGCTTGGGACAGTCCCTGGGGCCCGGGAAGACCTGGGTGGCATATAGAATGCTCGGCAATGAGCAGTGAATATCTGGGAGAAACCTTCGATATCCATGGCGGCGGTAAAGACCTGTGCTTTCCCCATCATGAAAATGAGATTGCCCAATCCGAGAGCCTTTCCGGGAAGCCGTTTGTCCGGTACTGGGTACACAATGGATTTGTAAATATCAATCAGGAAAAAATGTCGAAATCTTTGGGCAATTTTCTGATGATAAAAGATGTGTTGAAATCATATCATCCTGAAGCTGTGCGCCTTTTTCTGCTGTCAAATCATTACCGGAGTCCCATCGACTTCACAGACAAGGCCATGGATGAATCTTCCAAAGGGCTCGATAAGATTTATGCACTTCTTGAACGGATTGAAAAAAAGGTGGGACCCATTTTAGTCCAGGACGTTGAACCCGGTATCTGCTGGAAGCATTTTTGTGATGCAATGGATGACGATTTTAATTCAGCCCGCAGTATCGGTATTATTTTTGATGCTGTTCGGAGTCTCAATCGTCTTCTGGACCAGCATGAAAACAGCGGTATCGACCAAATAAAGCAAACGGAACAGCTTGAGTTGCCTTTTAGAGAGCAACTGGAGTATGAAAACAGCGGTTCCGACCAAATAAAGAAAACCATACAATGCGGGCTGGCGGACATTCGAAGAACAGGGGAAATACTCGGGATGTTTCTTGAACACCCCACTAAATATTTTGATAACAAACAGACCCGGGTTCTTGAACAAAAATCCATCGATCCCGCTGTTGTTGCTGAAATGGTCGAAAAGAGAGAGGTTGCCAGAAAAGCAAAAAATTGGGAAATGGCCGACCAGAT
>JAFCZV010000563.1 GCA_019314155.1 Deltaproteobacteria bacterium | reverse complement strand
CTTTTTGATGCAAGGCGAAGTGGGGTGGGTTCTGAACCGCGATGATCAAGAAGCCCCCATGCAGTCCCCTGTTTCTGGAATCGTGTTCGCTGTAAATGATAGAATAAAAGAGCAGCCCGAGATCACACATAATGATCCATATGGAGAAGGATGGTTATTCCTTTTAAATCCTGTCAGCCTTAAAATCGATATGAAGGCGCTTTATCTGGGGAAAAAATGCTTCCAATGGATCGAAAATGAAATCCAGAATCTCCTGAAGTTCCTTGGGCCCCAGTGCGAGAGACTGGCAGCCACAGGCGGTGATTTGATTGACGATATCTTCGGACATTTTCCAGAGATTGACTGGTACCGACTGGCGAGGACTTTTCTGCGCACAAAATAAAAGAGATAGAGTTTTGGACTGCACATACAATCTCGTGTTAGTGCTTCCTTTAATTTGATATGTTGATGAAGCAAAAACTTGGCGCTTTGTTTTTGTTATTTCAAAGGAGGTTTTCTGTATTTGAAACCTCCTTTGCTGTTTTAATAAGATTGTGTTATAAATAGACATTTTATTTGATGAACGTGGCGCCAAGATTTAACAATTTCTATGCTTCTAATGCCTTATGAAAAAGGATACTACCAAAATAAAAGACGCCCTGGGGCAAATCGAGCAGCTTAATATACGGCTTGCCGCCTTAAATGCCGTATCCAAAATTATCAGCAGCAGTTTGAATTTCGATAAGATACTAAGCAGCACAATTGACAAAATTATCGATGCCCCTGAGGTTGACAGTGTCAGAATTTATTTGTTGAATGATGGGGGAAAGGTCCTTAATCTGGCTGCCCATAAAGGGCTTTCAGCCAATTTTATAAACAAACCTTTTATGAGATCTCGCAAACCCGGTAACGGACTTCTGGGTCAGACCCTACTTGATGGTGAGCCAAAGGTGGTCGATAATACGCTGCAATCCATTGGCCCCGATGTTGATATTCTCATTGAAGAAGGCTTTCAATCCACCGTTTATATACCATTGACAACCAAGGGGGCATCCATAGGCGTGATGTGTGTGTCCAGCTTGAACCCAGACAAATTTTCGTCCGACTTTGTTGAATTCTTGACCGTCATCGGCAACCATATCGGTGTTGCTGTTGATAATGCAAATATGCATAAAAACATAAAAGAGGCCTATCAGGATCTAAAAGAGGTTCAGGAACAGATTGTTTGGACGGAAAAACTGGCCTCTTTAGGAAAATTAGCAGCCACTATTGCCCATGAGATAAACAATCCACTTGCCGGGGTTTTGAACTATATCCGATTGATCATAAAGCAGCTTGAACGGAATCGTTTTTCTCATGAAAAGCTTGAGGATATTTCCCGATATTTGAAAATCATGGAATCTGAGACAGCCCGGTGCGGAGAAATCGTTAAAGATCTTCTGGCATTTGCCCGTCGGACTAAAATTACCATGGAGAGTAACAGTATTAAAGACATTATCAACAAAACCTTGAATCTTATCTCCCATGACCTGGGAATGAAAGAAATTCAACTCAAAAAAAATATTGCGCCGAATCTCCCAAAAGTAAAATGCGATTTTAAGCAGATCCAACAAGTCTTCTTAAACCTTATGCACAATGCTTCAGAGGCAATGCCAAACGGGGGGACCTTGACAGTATCAGCCAATAGAGCTGCCAGACCTAAATCATTTTTAGAAGTTGTAATTTCTGATACAGGCTGCGGCATTGCTAAGGAAGATATGGAAAATATTTTCGAGCCTTTTTTCACTACCAAAGAAGAGGAGAAGGGTGTAGGCCTTGGCCTTTGGCCTTTCGGTGGTTTACGGGATTATCGCCAAACACAACGGCACCATCACAGTGGAAAGTGAGCTTGGCAAGGGAAGCACTTTTAGAGTTCAGTTGCCTTGTGCCTGATTGTAAGGCCAGACACGTAGACACCGGAGTGAAGCGGGGGAGCAAACCCCGTGAACACGTACAAATCGTGAATCGATTTTATAACTTGATAGTATAGGAATTTCCTTTTTTTAAGTTCGCCGAAGGCGGACGCTTCATAGAATCGCGAAGCGATTGTATAACTTGTCCCGGAAAGCCTTGGTAATGGAAAGATTCAGATCCAATCGCAAGTCCTGTTCCGATAGACCCATAGCAAGCCCAAGAAACTGCGGAAGATAAAGTATGGTCATGCTCATATCTTCCTTGGACTTTCCTGAAATTTTTTTCTGATACGCCTCCAAGTTCATCTGGCACATGGGACATACTGTGACGATAGCGTCAGCTCCTCGGGCTGCCTTTAATATAGCAGCTACAAGCTCCAAAGCCACCTCAGGTTTGGTGGTCATGTGGGATGCGCCGCAACATCTGCCCCCCATGTTCCATGGATGAACCTTTGCCCCTACAGCCTCAATAAGCGGTTCCATGGAACGGGGCTCCTCAGGATCATCGAAAATAGAGAAAGGCCGAAGGCACTGGCATCCATAGTAGGGTGCAATGTTCAGATCGATAAAGGGGTTTTTCACCCGGGAAGCGATCTTTGCAGGACCCACATCCCGGGCAACTACGTCAAGGAGGTGCCGGACCCGCACCTGACCGTGAAAGTGGAGCTTTTCTTCCTCTAATATTGTGTTGATTTTATCAAGGAGCACCGGGTCTTTTCGGGTTTTTTCCTCAACCTTTTTCAAGTTCAGATAGCACGCGCTGCATGGAACAAGTATCTCTTTGGTCTCGCCCATCTCCTCGGCCATTGCCAGGATATACGCCGGTAAAGCCAAAGAAAGGAGATAGCTGGTGGCCTCTGCAGCGCTGGCACCGCAACAGGTCCAGTCCTTAAGCTCCAACAGATCCACTTCCAGTTCTTGCATGAAGGCCCGGGTGGAGGAGTTGTATTCAAGGGCCGTCCCCTCCAGAGAACAGCCTGGATAATATAGGTACTTCATATTTACCTTCCATAATTCGGAAATGGACAAGCCGGAAAAGTTACAAGTGAACTAAA
>JAFCZV010000107.1 GCA_019314155.1 Deltaproteobacteria bacterium | reverse complement strand
ATAACCGGTCTGGGCAGAACTTTGGCACGCTCTGCGATTTCAGGAACCATATGTTCCCACTCGATGGCCATCATGTGGACGCCGTGCACACCTTTCATCTCCTTGAACTCTTCCACCTGTTCGCATGCGAATTTAATGCCTTCATCCGCCACCTTGCCTTTTTCCGCTCCCTGAAGGCGTTTGATGACTTCATCCGGCACCTCTATTCCGGGAACCTTATTCTTCATATATTTGGCCATACCCACACTCTTCATGGGTGTCACACCGGCCAAGATATAGACTTTTTCCGTAATTCCCATGTCATTGGCCTGTTTGATAAATTCCCGAAATTTTTCCATGTTGTAGATACACTGGGTCTGGATGAAATCGCATCCGGCCTCCACCTTCTTTGCCAAACGGTGTACCCGCCATTCGAACGGGTCTGCAAAGGGATTGGCAGCCGCACCGATAAACATTTTCGGTGATCCATGCAGCTCGGCACCAGTTTGAAATTTTCCTTCATCACGCATGATTTTGACCATATTGATCAACTGTATGGAGTCGATATCGAATACCCCCTTGGCCAGGGGATGGTCACCAAACATTTGATGATCACCGGAAAGACAGAGCATATTCTTTATACCGTGGGCATAGGCTCCCAAAATATCGGCCTGCATGGCCAACCGGTTTCGATCCCGGCACACCATCTGGAAATTGGGCTCCAGACCTTCCTTGAGTAAGATTAGGCTCGCGGCCCAGCTGGACATCCGTACCATAGCGGTCTGATTGTCGGTAATGTTCACCGAATCCACCATGCCTTTCAGGTGTTGAGCCTTTTCTATAACCTCTTCCACATCACAGCCTCTGGGCGGCCCAAGTTCCCCTGTAAATGCAAAATGACCTGCTTCTAAAACTTTTTCCAAATTGCTTCCTGATTTCATTTCGGCTTCCTCTGCTGTAATTGCAAAATCATTATTCTCATAACCCGACGCGCCGGATTTATTCCAATATGCGCACTTTCAATCGTATTCACGGAATGTTATGATTCTTCAGCCTTCTCCGGTTTTTTATAACCGGGCTGAACCAGCGTCCTTGGAACCTGGTCATTCCAGTCTGCCGGGGGAGTATATGCTATAATTTCATTGAGACGGCCCTGTTTTTCTAGCCGTTCATAGATCCTGAACCAGGCGCAGGGCTGATCCGCGTCTATCTCGCAATTTCCCTGGTTGGTGCCGCCGCAGGGACCGTTATAAAGTCCTTTTGCGCACATGGTAACCGGGCAAATGGCTGCGGTCATGCCGAGGACACATTTGCCGCAGGAACGACATCGCTCTTCATACCATCCCACGGCCTGATTGGCGGACATACCGGTGGTATCCACCCCCGGATAAACCGGAATATCCGGAAACCTTTCTGCCAGAAACTGAATTCCCACACCACAGGCCATGGAGATAATCGCATCATAATCTCCGACAATATCATCCAACTCCTCGAGATATTCATGGTCACACTGTCTTTCCACAGTTTGGGCCCCGAGTTCAACGGGATTGTTGTCCAGCCTTCTGGCCATATCCAGCTCGGCATTCAGAACATCGACTTCCTTTTCTCCGCCTGCAAGGCAAACCGCTACACAGGTCCCGCAACCAACATTCAGGACTTTTTTGTAGCCCTTGATCATATCCTTTATTTCTTCAAAGGGTTTTCTTTTGGCAACTATCATTTTCCCTCCTAAACAGTCATTTGTCGCCAGCCGTTTATCATTAATCACCCATCAGTTATCCAATTTCAGATGACCCATGACTGATAGCCAATGACTACATTGCCGATTCCGGGTGAAAGGGCAAAACTTCTTTTAGATCATCTCCCAGATATTCACGTTCATTGGGTCCAAGAATTCCTAACGACAAACAGATCAATGTCCACAAATGAACGGTTTCCCATGCATGATCGTTGAGTTCACTCATGTCATGGACCTGTGCATGGCAGTTGTGACAGGGCGTAATGCAGTAGTCCGCCTTTGTTGCCAGAATCTGGTCCGCTTTGAGCTTGCCGTAAGCCCGGCGTTCTTCAGTATATCCTGCCTGGAGAAACCCTCCGCCGCCGCCACAGCAATAATTGTTCGACCGGTTTGGATGCATTTCAATAAAATTTTCTTCACCCACCACCGCTTTCACCGTGTACCGCAAATCTTCGGCCACCGGATCTCCATAGGTCTTGCGTACCAGCTGGCAGGGATCCTGCACCGTGAATTTGATTTTCAGGTCCTTGTTCCAATCGGAATTGACCTTCAGCTTTCCTTCCCTAATCCACTGGGCATAAAGCTGGATGATACTCTTTATTTCAAAGTTGTGCTCAATTTTGAATTTTTCCAGTCCGAACCGGACTGCGAAAAGCTCGTGCCCTCACTCGGTATTGAGCCAGACCTTAGCCTTTAAATCATCTACGGCTTTGGCCTTGACCCTTACAATTTTCTCCCAGTTTTCATTGTCCGCCAGAAACAGGCAGTAGTTTTCCGCCGCCCATCCCTTGGTTCCGTATGTCCAGTCGGCTCCCACCAGGTGGAAAATCTTCCACATCGGTACCATTTCATCCGGTTCGGTGACCGGTTCTCTGGAATTCTGGTTAAAATAGAATTCAGCCCCTTCCCTGTTAACATCCGCTTTCATGTCCTTGAATTCAGGCTGGGTTTCCTGATATTCCTCAAGCACGTCCTCTACAACGAATTGGAAGTCTTCTTCAGACGTCCCCATGGCACTGCAGGTATCGTTTCTTAATGCCATGTCGCATGATCCGCGGATTCCCTTGGGTCGCTCATCCCTGGGCCAGCTTGCCCTGGCGTTGAAGACCAGTTGGGGAATGTTGATTTTCATGGGACATACATACATACAACGCGTACACATGGTACACATCCACACCCAGGGTGTGCTGGTTACTTCTTCGTCCATGCCCAGAGCGGCCATGCGCAAAAACTTTCTGGGGTCCATATCTTCCAGTCCCGTTGCAGGGCATCCGGAAGAACAAGCACCGCAGGTCAGGCAAAGATTGAGATTTCCTCCTTCAGGAAGAAGCTCTTTTACCTTGTCCAGAAAAATGCTTTTCTTTTTGCCTCCTATTTTGATCGCTTCTTCAGCCATAATATCTCCTCCGTTTTTAGGCCTTTGCCGAATCTTTTAACGGGTTGGGCCCCAAAGACCGTATATTTTCGGTCATCTCCTTTGCATACGCTGCAAAGGTGGGTCCTTCACCTGAAGATAGGTTATACATTCTCACCCGGTCACTTTCAAGACCGATTTCTTCCAGCAACATGCGCACATGATTCACCCGTTCACGTGCCCTGTAATTTCCTTCGTTATAGTGACAATTCCCCTCCAGACAGCCGACAACGTATACCCCGTCGGCCCCTTTCTGGATCGCCCGCAAAAGGTGAATCACATCAATCTTGCCGGTACAGGGAAGTCTTATGATGTTAATGTTTGCAGGATAATCGAGTCGCATGGAACCTGCCAGGTCCGCAGCTGAATATCCTCAATAGTCACAACAAAACGAAATAATGATCGGTTCGAAATCAGCCATCACATCCCCTCCGCCTCAAGCAAGGCATCAATTTTACTAATTATTTGATCATCTTCATAAAAGCTCAACTGAATCGTCTGTCTCGGGCATACGCTTGTGCAAACACCGCATCCGTGACAAATCGCCTCATTGATTTCAATGAGTTTTTCGGTTACATTAAACGCCGGCACACCAAAGGGGCATTCACGGACACAGGTCAGGCATTTGACACAATGATCCGTATCGACCTTGGCCGTAATTGCCGAAAGCTTGATGGCATCTTTGGCAAGAAACGTCGTCGCCCTTGATGCCGCCGCCTGGGCCTGAGAAATGGTCTCCGTAATCAGCTTGGGACCGTGGGCCGTTCCGCAGAGGAAAACACCCTCACTGGGCATATCCACCGGACGGAGTTTAACGTGGGCTTCGATGAAATATCCTTCCGGGTTGCGATTCAACTTCATGATCCCGCTCATCTCTTGGGTATCTTCAGCCACCATTCCGGCGCTCAATGCCACAAGATCGGCCCTTATTTCGAGATTCTGCTGCAGGATGTGGTCTTTAACCGTCACCAGAAGGCCATCGGAAGAAGGCTGGACATCCGGCGGGGCATCCTGGTCAAAGCGGATAAAGATAACCCCCTGTTTTCTGGCCTCGGTATAATAATCCTCGAGAAGACCGTAGGTACGGATATCCCTGTAAAGCACATAGACCTGGGTGTCGGGATTTCGCTTTTTGATATCAAGGGCATTCTTTACGGCATTCTGGCAGCATATGCGGGAACACTCAACATTCTCATCGTTGCGGGATCCGACACACTGGATCATGACAACGCTGTCAAGCCCGTCGGTTCCTTTCTTCTCGAGGATATCGGATAGTTCCACCTGGGTAACCACCCGCTCGTCCTCTTTGTATAGATATTCTTTGGGCTGGTATTCTCCGGCGCCTGTGGCAACAATGAAAATTCCGTGATCTATCTTGCGCTTTTCATTATCCGTCCCCAAAGTAACTTCGGTTGAAAAATTTCCCTTGAAACCTTCAAAACCACTAATCCGGGCTTTGGTTAAAACCTCAATTGTATCGTGGCCGGTCACTTCGTCCGCAAGCTTTTTAAGATAGGCCTGAATATCATCGCCCTCGATGGTATGGTGAAGTTTTCGTGAAAAGCCGCCAAGTTCGGCTTCTTTTTCAACCAGAACCGTATTAAATCCCTGATTGCCCAAACTGAGCGCCGCATTCATGCCGGCCACACCACCGCCGATCACCAGCGCCTGCTTGTTAATAGGGACGACTTTCTCTTTTAGGGTCCTCAATGCTGCGGCTCTGGCCACGGACATGCGAACCAGATCTTTGGCCTTTTTGGTTGCGATCTCCGGCTCCTTGGAATGTATCCAGGAGTCCTGGTTGCGGATATTGGCCATTTCAAATAGATATTTGTTTATCCCGCAAGCTTCAAGTGTTTCCATGAACATAGCTTCGTGGGTTTTCGGACTGCATGAGGCCACCACCACCCGGTTGAGTTTATGCTCTTTAATTTTTTCTTTGATCTGCTCCTGGGTGTCCTGGCTGCAGGTAAAAAGATTCTCATCCGTATAAACAACATACGGAAGCGTTGCAGCATAGTCCTTAACAGCCGGGACATCCACAATTCCTCCTATGTTGATACCGCAATTGCACACAAAAACACCGATGCGAGGCTCCTGCCCTGTGACGTCGATCTCTTCGACAACTTCAACTTTTGGAATATCGGTTCCTCTGGCCTCGATCAGTTCCGCACCTGCCAAACAGGCGGCTGCACTGGCTTCGGTTATTGATCCGGGAATGTCCTTGGGCCCTTGCAGCACCCCACAGATATAAATTCCGGGGCGTGATGTGGCCACCGGTGCGAAAGTGTCTGTATCTGCAAAGTTGTATTTATCCAGTTCAATGCCGAGACGTTCCGCAAGTGCCGCAGCATCCGGTTGAACCTGAAGACCTACGGAGAGAACCACCATATTATAGGTCTCCTCTTTCATCATGCCGGTTTCATCTGCAAACTGAACAACCAGATCTCCGGTTTCCGGAATCTCGGTGATGGTATGGACCCTGGCCTTTACAAAACGAACCCCGTCTTTATCTTTGGCACGAAGATAATATTTCTCATAATCCTTACCAAAGGTCCGCATATCCATATTAAAGACGGCGCAATCCAGTTCACCATGGGCATGTTCCTTGGCAATCATGGCCTCTTTGACGGCATACATGCAGCAAACCGAAGAGCAATACCCGTTGCCGCACCGGTTGGTATCCCTGGAACCGACGCATTGGAGCCAGGCGATGCTTTTGGGCTCTTCACGATCCAGCGGCCGCATAAGATGGCCGAAATACGGTCCTGATGCGCTTAAAATCCTTTCAAATTCCTCGCTCGTAACTACATTGGGATATTCGTATCCAATAAAATCAAGCCCGGAAGGATCATATCCCTTGCTTCCGGCGGATAAAATAACCGATCCCACTTTAATAGCGCTTTCGCGCTCCTTGTCATCATACTCAATGGCTTTGGCAACACACATGTTCTCGCATAAGCCACAGCCGATGCAGGAATCTGTATCGATGGCAAATGCAAGGGGAACCGCCTGGGCGTATTCAATATACGTGGCCCTCCGGTCATCTAATTTCATGTTATATTGATTAACAGCGGTTACCGGACAGTGCCGGGCACATTCTCCGCACCCGGTACATTTTACCGGATCGATGTATCGGGGGTGATTAACCAGCGAAACCCCAAAATTTCCCGGTTCACCCTCAACGCTCTTTACTTCACTACACGTAATCAAATCTATGTTCATATGCCGGCCGACCTCGACCAGTTTGGGCGAGATCACTCACATGGCACAGTCGTTGGTGGGGAAGGTCTTGTCCAGCCGGGACATCATCCCACCGACGGTCGGCGACTTATCCACCAGATACACCTTGTAATCAGAATTGGCCAGATCGAGTGCTGCCTGCATTCCTGCAATGCCGGCACCGATAACCATAACCGATCCGCTTTTTTCAGTCATTTCTCCTCCCTCT
>JAFCZV010000562.1 GCA_019314155.1 Deltaproteobacteria bacterium | reverse complement strand
AATCCAAACGATCAGACGTCCAAAGGGAGTTAGCTGTGTCCGCAATTCCATCACCTGACGGGCAAGCGTAGGTTCGTCTGTAATGATCCCATCGACTCCACGGCTCATCATAACAGACATCTGGACCGGGTCATTGATCGTCCACACGTAGACTTTCATCTTTTGCTTGTGGGCGCGGTTGATCATCGCGGTCGATGCCGCCCTGGCATTTAGCGCCAGAAAGTCCAGATCCAGTCGAGTTAGGTCACCGATGCTGGCGGTGTTGAGCAGACCCCTGGTCCAGGCCGGACGCAGAGCTGCGACCTTGCGCAACCCATCGATTTTGAGGGACATAACCATGATGTCCGATTCCATACCGGTTTGCTCCACAATATCAACGACCCGTGATTCGAGGTTACGATCGTAACCGTAATACTTGAGTTCTATCACGACCCCCAGCTTATCTTTAGCCAATTCCAATGCCTGGCGCAGCGTCGGAACCCGCTGGTTTGAGTATTCATGAGCATACCAACCGCCGATGTCAAGGTCGCGAAGGCTTTCATTCGTGGCGTCCCAGACTTTGAGGTCGCTCCGCGCCACCTTCATAAAGTCGCTGTCATGGGCGACAACGATGGTATCGTCAGCATTTTCCTGAACGTCGAGCTCAATCCAATCCGCCTTGTCGTCGATTGCTCGCTGGAACGACGCCATCGTATTTTCCGGTGCTGCTCCTGAAGCACCGCGGTGCGCAATGATTTCGACGTCAGGTTTCTCGTCGACGCTTCGGCTGACAGCATAGCCGCCCAGAATAATCAGGGCCAACGCCGCGGCACTGAGTCCGAAAATTGTCTTACCCGGAATTTGCAGAGAAGCCTTTTCACCGAGTGAACCCCGTGCAGCGAGGTCCGGATCGAGTCGGCCGGGGCCAGCCAAGGAGCGATAGAGGCGGACGATTAGCAGGGGGAACAACGCCGTGCTAAGTATCGCAATCGCAAAATTCCCCAACCCCGCCAGCATTAGGATAATCCCCAACCCTGACGCCATGATCGCGAAATTCCCCCCGAAGTCTGGGATCAGGACATTGCCTATTAGGCCGACGAGGAACGTGACGAGTCCCGAAAGAAGGGCAATCCCGGCAAGCCACGAGGCGAGCAGGAGTGCGATTTTCCAACCGAACACCTCCACCTTCCAAGCACTCTCGCGCAGCGCCTGCTTAGCGTGATTACCCTGGAACAGTACACCTTCCAAGCACTCTCGCGCAGCGCCTGCTTAGCGTGATTACCCTGGAACAGTATCAGTGGCATAGTTATAATCCAACTCGCACATTTTTTCAGCACGATGACCGCCATGATCATCATCAACCCCCCAGCAATTGCAATTGCCCACCAGAACTCGGGTGGTTTGTCAACCAGGTAGAAATTGATGTCATGCTTGTTCAGGAAAAGCAGATAGACCAGTTCAAAGGCGTACCTTGTCACGTAGCGTATCGAGTCCAGCCAGGTCATCCTGCGATCTTCGACGGCCCCAAATCCGACCACCATCAGAACGCCTTGCTGTGCAAACAACACACCCAGCGAAACCGCACACACGATCAGCAGTGCCGTGATGCCGATCGGATGGAGCAAAAAAACTACGATATCAGTATCGCTTAAGACACCGTCATCCGTTTGAAGGAGGAAGACCTTTATAAGAAGACCGACTATTGGGGTCAGAGCCACCACCACAATTATCCGTGAAAACATATCGGTAAGCAGCAGTTGCGGCCATGTACGGCGAAAATCACTTCGGGCTTCGAGTAGATAGAGCCACTGGATCGGTTTCACTAAATTCTCTCCTTACTCGGATTTAACCTGAACAGAACTATTCGTTCTTCTCCTTAATCGTATCGGGGTGAAATCTTTGTTCGTCAGAAAAGCTCTGGAACACACCAATATGGTTTCGATGAATAAAGAAATGTTAGGTTTGCCATTGCTGTTGCCGTCCTTTACGCTTGTTCATCTCTGCGCTCGGAATTTTCCACCCTTCGTATCAGGTCCATAAGCCGTGCCTTCATTGCCGCTTTGCCATGCGCGATCAATGTACCCCGTTGTTCCATATCCATAAGGCTGGTTTTTTCGATACCGGGTATTTCGATAGCGATGTCAGCCATTGACAGTGAACGAGCAATTCCCTCACGGCTCATTAATTCCAATAGATTCATGAGGGATTGATGCGGATGCTTTGGCTTTTCGAAAAATTGAACAAATCCCAGACTGACACCGATCACGATGTCTGCACCCATTGCTCTTGCGATCTCCACAGGAACCTGGTCAACAATGCCGCCATCTACAAGTCGAAGATCCTTTTCTTTAATGGTTTCAAAAATTACCGGAATGGCACTGCTCGCTCTTACCGCTTTGGCTATAGATGGGCAGCTGTCTACAATACGGGACCTCATGAACCGATTTGAGTGGGCGGTGATATAATGATCTATGGTCTTGCCCATGTCCGGGGATGTGAATACCACCCGTTCTTTTTTTTCGATTTCAGTAGCAACAATGGCCAGCTTTTTTTCGAGATCATCGAATGATTTTTTGGGATGGATCAGCCGATTGATCCAGTTTTCCAATCCTTTTGAACTCAGAAATCCGCCGCGGCTTTGATCAAATTCAATACCTATTGCATCTTTTAGCCAGTTTTCGAGATTGCCAGGTAATAGAAGGCCGGTTAAATTGTGTAGGCTGTCTCTAATGGATTGGGAAACATCAATCACCTCCCGCGACCATTCGATTTTTTCAGTCGCGGTCTTTATGGTTTCGATGCTCAGACCGCTGGCATATAAGGCTCCCAGGATGCTTCCGGTGCTGGTTCCGGCGATCAGTTGAGGCATCAACCGCTCATCTCCTGCATCAGACAACGCTTCTAAAACCCCGATATGGACAAATCCCCTGGCTGCTCCACCACCAAAGGCAATACCGATAGACGGTGTGCTTTTCTTTCTCATTTCTTTATTCAATTAGGCGATCTCCAACGCTTTTTCTAATTTGACTTCTTCATCAGCAACTAGTGCGCTATTTCCGGGACATAACTAAATCAACAACTTAACAGCTATAAACATATAACTCTATGGTTGTTGTGATATCGTCTTTAACAAGGACGATCTCGGACCTGAGATATATTGAAGATTACCTCACGAATTTCGGACTTGTCAAAACCTTTGATCTTTTGCAAGCCTACAACTATCTTACTTGGCGGATATTTTGACGATACCTTTTGGGTTTCATATTATAAGCTGTTTGGACAAAATTCTAACAGGCCGGGTTCCATTTATTCCAACGTTTCATATCCTCGCTCACCGGTGTAAATTTTTATTAGCTTGCCGTTTTTAAACCTC
>JAFCZV010000106.1 GCA_019314155.1 Deltaproteobacteria bacterium | reverse complement strand
TTAAAGCGCCGGGTTGAAAAAGAGACCTTGGATCAATGGCAATTTCACCTCCTTGAAAAAGGGAAGACAGGTGTACAGGAGAAAATGCATCATCTTATCATTGACGAACCGTCGCTTGGAACGGATACCTGGAAGGAAATGAAGATCATCATGATCGAACATCTATTGCCTTAACCTGCTTCGGCCAAATGTTTTTCAACAATCACTCAACTTAGGTAATGATATCTTTTTTTAAATACCTGCTCGTTTGTTTATGGAACGCCAGGGTTATTTTAACCATCCTTTCCGTGGTCGCATTGACTGGCTGCGAATCGATACGCTACTATAACCATCTGATATCTGGTCAAATAAATATTGTTAATAAAAACAAGCCGATCCATCAGTTGCTGGACGAGCCCCATGTCTCCGAAAAGTTGAAAGCGCAGCTTGAACTTGTTCTGGATATTCGGAAATTTGCAAAAAATGAGCTTTGTTTGCCGGTGAAGAATCAATACCTCAGTTTCGTAGATCTCCAACGACCCTTTGCCGCCTGTTACGCCCAGAACCTGGTGCTATCCGGTGGTGGGCTGTACGGCATACCGAGGATATTTTTCCAAACAGGCTGCCCGGGATTCTGGCGACAAGTTGAAGAAACAAGGATATGATGTTTTTATGGGCGGTGTCGCGGCGTATTCAACATTGGGTTGGTTTGACGATCCCGTTTTAAGTACTTTCGTATATCGCAACCATGTTAAGCTGGCGGCACTCATCTTTCACGAGCTGGCACATCAACTGCTTTATGTGGAAGATGATACGACCTTTAATGAAAGTTTTGCCACAGCAGTGGAACAGGAAGGTCTACGCCGCTGGCTGGCGACAAAAAACGATCTCAATGCTTTGACGGATTATCAAATCGATTACCAGCGGCACCGGCAGTTTGTTCAGCTGGTCATGAAATATCGTAAACAGCTTGAATCCCTGTACGCCGAAGATGTGTCAACGCCGACCAAAAGAGATGCCAAGGCATTGGCTTTCGACGGGTTGAGAGATGAATACAGACTGCTGAAACAGCAATGGGAAGGGTATTCAGGGTATGATCTATGGTTTGGCAATACGTTAAACAATGCTCAGTTGATATCCGTAGCCACCTATTATGATCTTGTTCCGGAATTTTTAAAACTTCTCCAACACAGCGAATATAACCTCAAGTTGTTCTACAAAGAATGTCAAAATCTGGCCAAAAAAACAAAAGAAGAACGGCGTGCCCGTCTGCAGCAATATTTAAATCCGAAACGGGCACAAATAAAATGATCACGACCGGACACCGCTTCAAAACCTCCTATTTCTTCATCAGACCGGCCCTTTACAAACGCCGATGACACCCCAGCCCAAACCCCCGCAACTTTAGTTGACATCGCAACTCTATGAAAATACCATATAACCATTTGATATTACAAACATTAAACTGTTTAAGTGCCTGATTCCCGCAACTTAAATTGCGGGCCTTTCCAACGCCTTCTTGTGCGCCTTCAGGAGAATAAATTCAATCAAATTAAAAGGATATATAGGATATTTGTTTGTGGCATGTCTCTTGCTCTAAACAGGGGCAAAAGCATGAATAAATGGGCGAAGACGTTTTTCAATACAGGTTGAACGCCATGGTCAAGGAGCCGTGTCAACGATGAAAAATATTATCGGAAAAGAAGAACTCGAAGCCCTAGCCCCGGATCCCATTACATTCAACGGAGAACTGCCCTCAATAGAGCAACTTGAGCATCTCCTTGCGGCCGAGGCAATGAAACGGTCTGTCGGAAACACTTCAGCTGTCGCCAAAATGCTGGGCATTTCCCAGTATGGCGTGAGCATGTATCTTAAAATTGAAGGGCAAGAAATGTGACTTATCGTGAAGGAGAGATCTATCATGTTCGGGAAATTCAGTAAATATACATTCAATTTTGGTATTATTTTTTGGTTTGTTCTTTCAACATCGACCTTAATTTTTTTACCGGCTTATGATGCTTCTGCGTCGACGGAGGTGGTACTGGAGTGGACTCCAAACAGCGAATCCGATCTGGCCGGCTATAAAGTCTTCTCCCGCGAGGAGGGGCAATCCTATGATTATACAAACGCATCCTGGTCGGGAACAGACAACTATTGTACCATATATGATCTGGATGAAACCAAGACATATTGCTTTGTAGCAAGAGCTTACGATACCGAAGGGTTTGAGAGCGGAGACTCCGACGAGGTATGTCATATACCGACAGTAACGCCCGACAATCAGCCACCGATTGCCGATGCCGGCCCGGATCAGACCGTTGACGAAGGCCAGCTTGTCAACCTTAACGGATCTAATTCCACAGACCCGGATGACGGCATTGCCTCTTATCATTGGGTCCAAATAGGTGAACCTTCGGTAATTCTTTCTGATCCTAGTGGAAAGCTGCCCACTTTTACAGCCCCTGATGTTGGCGCAGAGGGTACTTGTTTGAACTTTGAATTAACTGTTACTGATCATAGTGGGGCTGAGAGAACAGATTCGTGTATTGTCAATGTTACCTGGCTAAACGAAACGCCTGTGGCTAATGCCGGCCCGGATCAGACTGTGGATGAGAGAGTTGTTGTTCGCCTTGATGGAGCTTCTTCAATAGATATTGATGATGGCATTGCCTCTTACCTGTGGACCCAAATCGGAGTTCCTAAGGTCACCCTTTCAAACCCAGCGTCATCCCAGCCGACCTTTACAGCACCGAACGTTGAACAGGATGGTGTTTCCCTTAACTTTAATCTTGCCGTAACCGATGCTGGCGGGATGCAGAAAACTGACTCATGTATTGTCAATGTCAGCTGGAAAAACGAGCCACCAGATGCAGTTGTTGCTCCAGACTACATGGAGCCCATAGAAGGAACTTTAGTTGCATTGGATGGGACAGCCTCAATGGATCCTGACGATGGTATTGCCTCACATCTTTGGACCCAGGTTGAAGGAGACCCTGTCTCCCTTTCTGATCCTACATCAGCCGTAACTACTTTTACTGCGCCGAAGACAGATCAGCATGGGAAAAATCTCAAATTCAAATTGACTGTAAAAGACTTTGGAGGGCTTCAAGGTACAGCCGATAGTTCTATTTACGTCAAGCAAAACGAACTTCCGAATAATCCACCTTCTGCTGTTTTCAAGGTTGTCGTCTCTAGAAAAATTGCTTCATTCACCGATAACAGCAGCGATGCAGATGGTACAATTGTTTCCTGGTTCTGGAATTTTGGTGACGGCAGAACCAGCACTGAGCGAAATCCCACGCATAGATATGTCAAGTTCAGGAATTACTCAGTTGCCCTAACTGTTACCGATGATAAAGGGACAAGCAATTCCACATGGAAAACAATAACTGTTTCAAAGTAATAAATAGCTTCTACCTAAACTGATTGGTTCCAGGTTCTGGGTTCAAAGTTCGAGGGTTACAACCGATTGAACCTGCTTAAAATAATGATCAAAATCCGGAATACCTGCTATAACCTATTGGGTGGAACGGTTTTGAAAACACGATAAAGCCAGTATCACATTGATGCGAGTTGTTTGAGGTTTTTCCAACCCTGAACGTTGAACCTTGCCTGTTGGAGCGTAGCGGAAATCCCGTTATCGGGGTCCCGTCGGGCAGTTTGACGGGGAACCTTTGAACCCGTGAACGGCTATAAGATATCGATGCTCTCAACAGGGCAGGTCACCCAGACATCATCGCCAATCCCCATGTCATGGCGGTTGAACGATTCTTTGGGAATCAAAACATTCAGAGGCACTCCGGCATCTACGAGAGCGCGTATATGGATTCGCTCTTCGTTGAGTTGAATGATTTTTCCCTTTACGGTATTTTCTGCCGCCTTGGGCGTATTTGGACTGAGTTTCAGCTCACCTGGGGCAATGGATATTCTCATGGGCCCCGAATTTTCAGACTGCACCTTTAATTGGAGCCCGTTCGGAAGTGTACAAATTTTGTGATCTCCAGCACCGGTTTCAATGCGGGCGCTAAAGATATTTTCATATGTGGATTTTGCAACCTTCCCCTCAAGAAGAAATATGGTGTCATCTGCCATCCTCGACGTCTGGACCACGTCATGGGAGGTGAAAATAACCGACATACCTCTTTGCTGACTGATCTCCCGGATGATACGCGCTATGGTAACTTGATTTTCCACATCTACACTGCTCATGGGCTCATCCAAAAGAACGACTTCCGGGGAACAGGCAAGTGCGCGCGCTATGGCCACCCGTTGGGTCTGGCCGCCGGAAAGCTTATGCGCGCCGGCATCCCTGAACGATCTCATGCCCACCAGTTCGAGCAGTTCATCGACGATTCGCTCTCTTTTGGCTTTGGGCGTCTTCCTTACTTTCAGAGGAAACTCGACATTTTTGAACACTGTTGTGGTAAACAGAATGGGCTGCTGCTGAACGAGCACCACCTTGCGCCTCAGCTTCATCAGCTTGCTCATATTTAAATGGACCTTCTCCTGGTTAAACCAGATTCCCCCGGAAGTGGGCGGTAGAAGAAAGGCTAGAATTTCAAGGAGAGTTGTCTTGCCGGCGCCGTTGGGGCCAAGAAGCCCGATCACCTTCCCTTTTTCTAGAAAAAGGTGCTTTAGGTCCAAAACCACCCGGCCGTCGTAAGCCTTGACAAGATTTTTCAGTTGGTAAAGCATGGGCTTCAGAGTCTGGATTTTCCTTGGAAATAATTACAAAAAATGTTGACGCCAAAACTGACACCCAGAAGCACGGTCCCCAGGGCGACGCTCAAGACAAATTCGCCTTTGTCATATTCCAAAGCCATGGCCGTGGTCATGGTCCGGGTGAATCCCTTGGCGTTACCCCCAAGCATCATGCTGATTCCCACTTCTGCGATGACCCTCCCGAAGGCCATGACAATGGCGGCCACGATGGCAAAGCGGGCTTCCCGGATAATGATCCGGGCGGTTTGCATCAGGTTCGCGCCAAGGGTCAAGGCGGCCTTCCGGTATCGGTCGTCGATGCGGCTTACAGCAGAGATTGTGAAGGTTGTGATGATGGGAACGATAAGAATTATCTGGCCTATGATAATAGCCTTTTGGGTGTAAAGAAGATCATAGGTGCCGAAAATACCTCTCCTGGAGATAAAGGCGTAGACAAACAGACCCACCACCACCGTGGGTAGGGCGAGGAGAGTGTTGAGCAGGGTGATGACCAGTCGCTTTCCCCGAAACTCGGAAAAGGCAATGAGAAATCCTGACGGTACCCCCAGTAAACTTGCAACAAACGTGGATATGGAGCTTACTTTCATGGAGACGCCGACGATCACCAAAAGATCATGATTCAGGGTCCAGATAAGAAGTATGGCCGAAAGAAAGCTGTCCGTCAAAAAATCCATAATCGCTGCTTATATTCTCTTTGTGCTTACGGATGCATGATTTTGCTATCCGAATGCGATAATATGTATTTAATAAATCTTGAAAACCTGGTCCTTCCCCGCGTGGCGGGATCTTCGACGGGTTCGGATTCTTTACAAAAAAACCCTATTCCGCAACAGGGACTGCATCCGGGAAAAAGGCCTGCCTTCCGGCAATTTTGTATTGCCCGATGAGCGCCTGGGCTTGAGCCGATACCAACCATCTGGCGAACCGATCCGCCGCCGCGAATTTAACATGGGGATGCTTTTTGGGGCTGACGGGGATCACGCCGTAGGGGTTAAACAGATTCTGACCTCCTTCACATAAAATCTCAAGACTAAGCCCAAGCTTCCGCCCATACTTGTATTTTAGAAATGTTCCCCGATCGGTAAGGGTATAGGCCTGTTTCTCTTCTGCAAACGTCAAAGTTTTTCCCATGCCCTGGCCGATGGATATATAACGCTTCCCCAATCTCACGGGATACACAAAAGAAAGGGCGTGTTTCTTGCCTTTTTTTATTATTTCGGAAGTTTCGGTTTTCATAGCCTCTCCGCTGGCTTTCCAGAGGGCCTGTTCCTTGATATGGGTGCCGCTGTCATCTCCGCGGGAGATAAACTTTACCTTTGCCGCGGCAATTTTCCTGAAAGCACCGGCTGCATCTTTCATCCCCTCAATTTTCGCGGGATCGCCGGCAGGGCCGATAATCACAAAGTCGTTGTGCATCACATCCAGACGATATGCACCATAACCTTCAGAGATAAATTTTTCCTCCCGCGCTTTGGCATGCACAAAAATCACGTCCACGTTGCCGTCCATGCCGTCCCGGATGGCGGCCCCGGTCCCCTTGGCAAAGACTTTGACCTCAATGCCGGTCTCTTTGGTGAATTCAGGGATCAGCACATCCAGGAGTCCCGAATTTTCGGTGCTCGTGGTGGTGGCCATCTTGATAAGTTTTTCAGCGCTTTGCCCGGATCCGGCATCCAAAAGAGAGATCATCACCACTGCCAAAATCCATATGAATCTTATTTTCATCCGTGAGACTCCTAATTTGTTTTCTGCTGGTGTGGAAAAACTACCTTCCCGCAAAGACTTAAATCATAGCCTTTCAAGTCCTGGGCCAATTCTCTGAACGCAGTTTCATGCAGCAATCCCAGGAAAAGCTGAATCCCTTGATCAAAGAACCGGTCTTTAAGAACGAGGAAATCGAATCTCTCCCAACGCAATGGAATAAAATCGAGATCCAAAAGGCCCGCCACGACACGGATGCCGGGCGCGGCATCCGCCCTTCCGGACAGGATTTCGAGACCTACATCCAGATGACGATGGAGTTCTTCGTCGTATCCCTGAATCTGTTCCCCACGCAAACCGGCCTTCTCAAGTTCCAGATCAAAGAGCAGGCGTGTTCCTGTCCCTGGGTGTCGGTTGACGATTTTAATGCCGGTTTTACCGAGATCCCCCACACCGTGAATGCCCTTTGGGTTCCCTTTGGCCGTTAAAATGCCCTGTTCGCGTCTGCAGAAGTTCACCACTGCAGGGACTTGGTCCAGTTCCGCCACGGCGACGTCAAAGTTGTAGTCCTGTTCATTTTCCTGCATCAGATGACTCGAAGCGATGTGACAGTTGTTGTTCCCCAACGCCTTGATTCCGCCCAGGCTTCCCAGGTTGCCGAAGACCGCTATATGTTCATCATGTAGGCTGTTAAATTTTGAAATGAGCCGATCCAATAGAATGTCATTACTTCC
>JAFCZV010000561.1 GCA_019314155.1 Deltaproteobacteria bacterium | reverse complement strand
AGCCAGAGTCGCTGAAAGCCTTGCCCTTAAACCGGGAGACAGCCTGTTGTCTTCACCGGAGACGCTTTTTGACCTTGCAGGAGTGTATCCCTTAAAGATGAAAGTGGTCGGCGTTTTACAAAAATCCCACACCTCGGATGATCTGGCGGTGTTTGTGGATATAAAGACCACTTGGGTCATCCAGGGGCTGGGGCATGGCCACCAGGATGTGACGAACCTCTCGGATCCCACGCTTATTTTAAAGCGGAGCGAATCAAATGTGGTCGCCACTGCCAAGCTTTATCAACATACGGAAATTACGAAAAAAAATATCGATTCATTCCATTTTCATGGCAACACGTCCGTCTACCCTATTACCGCCGTGATTGCGGTACCCTATGATGATAAATCAGGAACCATTTTGAGAGGCCGCTATCTATCCAGAAATGAAACTCTTCAGATCATCAAGCCTGAAGAAGTCATCGACGGTCTGCTTCAAAACATCTTCCGTATCAAGAACGTGTTGGATGCGGTGATATCGGTCGTTGCCCTGGCGACCATTCTGGCGATTATTCTTGTTTTTGCATTGTCATTGCGTTTGAGGCAACGGGAAATACAGACCATATTCAAGCTCGGTTGCAGCCGATTGACCATTGCAAGATTGGTGAGTTCGGAAATTTTTATTATCGTTTTGACCAGCGGTCTTCTTTGCGGCGTCATGATCTTGGTGGTTGACCAGATTTCAAATAATCTGGTCAGGATGCTGTTCATTCGTTGATGATGTTAAAGATTGAATAAGGGAGGTGGCTTATGAAAACATTAGAAAGCGCAGCTTTGAAGAGTAAGACATTTTTTTTCTGCACATTGTTTGTATTGATTCATATCGTCGCTTTGCCGGGCATCTCTTATTCAGGCACTGATGTGCCGAGAAAGCTTACCATTTATGTGGTGAACTACCCGTTAAAATACTTTGCGGAGCGCATAGCAGTGGATCGTGCGAAGGTGGTTTTTCCAGGCCCTTCAGAAGGAGATCCGGCCTATTGGATGCCTGATGCCGAAACAGTAGCAGCATATCAAAAGGCCGATCTAATCCTTCTCAATGGTGCAAACTATGCCAAGTGGGTGAGAAAGGTCTCCCTGCCACGGTCAAAAATGGTGGATACTTCTGCAAAATTCAAAGACCGGTATATTACAGCAGAGGAGGTTGTCACTCACAGCCATGGCGCTGAAGGATCACATGCCCATGAATCACTCGCTTTTACCACGTGGCTCGATTTTGATCTCGCAGCAAAGCAAGCGAGAGAGATCATGGAGATACTTAGCCGTAAAAAACCGGAAGCGAAAGATTTTTTCGAAAAAAATTACACTGCTCTTGAACATGATCTTCTGTCTCTGGACAGCAAAATGAAGAACATTGCTGCAAAAAACCCATCATCACTCCTGGTCGCATCCCATCCTGTATACGACTATCTGTCCCGGCGTTACGGACTCAACATAAAAAGCGTGCATTGGGAACCGGATGAGTTTCCGAGTGATGCCCAGTGGTCGGAGCTTCGGGCAATGCTGAAAAAGCACTCTGCGAAGTGGATGATTTGGGAGGGGAAGCCGATGAAGGAGTCGGCCGAAAGGTTGAAAGCGGTGGGCGTCAACAGCCTGGTATTTGATCCTTGCGGCAACATTCCGGATCAAGGAGATTTTATGAGCGTTATGCGGCGAAATGGTAAAAATCTCGAGTCGGCATTTCAATAACGTGTGACAAGGCCGGGGACCAAACCTTGATCAGTGATTATAGCAGTTTGAATATACGATAAAATGGGGGGG
This sequence comes from Deltaproteobacteria bacterium, assembly GCA_019314155.1. Taxonomy (GTDB): domain Bacteria; phylum Desulfobacterota; class Desulfobacteria; order Desulfobacterales; family UBA11574; genus JAAXQD01. The sequence continues at coordinate 1,404 of JAFCZV010000561.1, read as the reverse complement.
GTGGTCTTTACTGGGTCGGGCCACGATAATCAACTATAATGACAGCAAAAGAGGCCTAAAATAGTACCCATTATAAGAACTGGTGCAAACTACAGACTATTTTTTCACAGTCAAAACTGCGGATGGATTAAAACTCCCTAACCCCTCAATTATTTCAGGAGTAATAGCGCTCCGCATTCATGCTGGGTTGCAACATCAAGTTGGGCTTTGCAGTGGGTCAGCGCTTGGCCGACTTCATTGACGGCTTTTTGGGGCGTATTGTTTGTCTCGCTAAGGTGGGCCAGAATGACATGCTTCAATCGGTCATGTTGAATTTCGTTGAGGAGGTTTTTCGATGCAGTGTTGGACAGGTGGCCGGTTCTGCTTTTTATGCGCTGTTTGACGGACCACGGATAGGGGCCGTTGATGAGCATGTCTTCATCATGGTTGGCTTCAAGGATCAATAGACCGCATCCTTTAAGATGTTCTTTAACCATAGCGGTTGCTATGCCAAGGTCGGTGGCAATTCCGATGGTTGTTCTGTTCCGGTTTACGGTAAACCCCACCGGATCTTTGGCATCATGGGCTATGGAAAAGGGATGGATGGACAGGTCATTGATTGTGAACATTGATCCACACTCGAATTTTTTAAAATCATAAAGGTTTCCGAGTTGGGAGACGGCGGCTTTTTGTGTTTTTGTGCTGATATAAACCGGCAGATTAAAACGGCGGGAAAGAACACCGACACCCTGGATATGGTCCGTATGCTCATGGGATACGAGAATGGCATCGAGATCCTTCGGGGAAAGTCCTCTGGACTTTAACCGCCGTTCGATTTCAATCCCTGAAAGGCCTGCATCGATCAGTATTGAGGTGGAACCGCTGGAAACAAAAATGGCGTTCCCCCTGCTTCCGCTGGCCAGTATGCATACTGCAAGGTTGTAATCAGAGTCTGCTTGAAATTGTTCTGAGGATGGAGATCCTTTCATGCTAACGCCCGGTATGTCCGAACCCGCCGGTATTTCTGCCGGTTTCATCGAGTTGTTCCACAACCTTTAATTTCGCCTGATAAACCCTTTTAACCACCATCTGGGCAATCCGGTCCCCCCGGTGAATCACATATTTTTTTTCTCCAAGATTTATCAGTGCAATCTTTATCTCTCCGCGATAGTCGGCATCTATGGTCCCGGGGGAATTAATGATCGATATTCCGTGATTTACCGCCAGTCCGCTCCTGGGACGGATCTGGATTTCAAATCCTTCCGGAATGGCGACGGCGAAACCGGTGGGGATCAAAGCAACCGCCCCCTTTTCCAGTATAAAATCCGTTTCTATTGCAGCACATATGTCCATCCCGGCGGCCCTGGGCGTCATGTAGCAGGGCAGGGGCATATCTGCATCCGAGTCAGGTCTTAAACGAAGAAA
>JAFCZV010000105.1 GCA_019314155.1 Deltaproteobacteria bacterium | reverse complement strand
TGATTCTGCCAATGTTCCCATTCCCGGTAAGTGGTCTGGATCGGTAAAATCGTGTCTTCTTTCAAGCCAAATCCCTTCCATTCCGAAGCAGAATATACTTTGCTGTGATCCCAGAATTTGCCTTTTTCCAGTTGCTTAAAATGGCCATGGCATGTGGAACAAAAGCGCCCTTTATCATAGATGGGGGAATAGGATGCACCCATGGGCGGAACCACCACATCATCATAAGGTCCGAAGACCATAATTGACGATCCTTTGGCGGCGGTTTGTCGTTCCAGAACCGGCTTTTTGCCGCTTGGCCTGGTTTTATCCGAAATGACATTTCTCACTTTATGGCAATAATCACAGCTGATTCCGTCCCATTCGGTCCTGGCGGACCAGAGTGCTGTTTCCAAATCCTTTGTCCATGCCCTGGAGGCTGCCACCGACGGTGCGTGACATACAACGCAGTTGCCCTTGCTGTTCGGATTATCGAGGCGGTATCCTGGAGCGACATTTTTGTGTTGGAGGGCATCTCTTCCATAATATATATCAAGAACCTTTGGATTGGATGTGGTGTGGGCCATTTTGGACTTATCCCAGTATCGAGTGAGTTTAACGTGGCATCGGGAACAGGTGACCGGTGAAATAAAACGATAGTCCGGCCGGTCGTTTAGGTAAATCGGATATAAAAAGATGTCGTTCATACGACCGGAGGGAAGTGCGACCTGTCCGTTATTGAACCAGCCTTCTTTGCCGGCGGTTACCCAAAACTTTTTCCCTGTCAGACGTTCGGTGGAGAACTCGAAATTTCCTTGCCTGTCGGTGAGGACAAATGTTTCTGTTCCGGCCACTCTAACCCTGGCATTTTCAACCGGGCCATATTCAGATATAACACGACCCCGGATGGTTCGATCCCGGGCTGATTTCAGCTGTGCCAGAGCTGAACCGGGTTTTTCAAAAGAAAGTACAGTGAAAATTCCCAGGATTAAAAAAACTCCGATCCACAAACTCATTTTTTTCTTAAACATAAGCGTGCCCTTACTTAGGCCCTGACCATCAGTGTGCCCTGCATGTTTTTATGGTTTTTGCCGCATATGGCATTGCATGAAAAGGTGAATGTGCCGACCTTGTCCGCTATAAAAGAAACCAGAACAACCTTCCCCGGATGGATACCGTCGGTAATAATGATACCGGCATCTATAAGACTGAAGCCGTGAATCACATCGCTGCTTTTAAGTTTTAATACGACCCGATCCCCTTTATGAACCTCTATCACCGGTTTTTCAACAGGAGTATGAGGTTGCCCGAGGGAAAGAACATCCAGGGCATGAACTTCACCCAGCAACCATCCCCTTTCCGTATGACCGGTCAGGGTAAATTCTTTGGCGCCGGGTTCTATTTTTTTTTGCCACACCTGACGATCATAGGTTCGTATACCGTAAGGCAAACCAACGATAACTATAGCTAATAGTAATAGAAAAAGAAGATCCAAATATTTATTGTCAGCACGCATAAATTCCCTATGCTGTGAAAATTTTATTCAATTTACAGACATTGTAAAGTCTTATTTTGCAAATTCAGTGACACGACTTCTTTGTCATGGCAAAAACAGATTTTAGTGAAGGGTGCTCTCTTGCATATCCGTCACAGCCTGTCATCGCCGGCCGATGTAACGCCTTGAAAAGGTAACGGCAGTTGCTTAATTAATGAGTAAAATTCTACCGGTTTCTTTCTCCACTCCTATCAACTGGACAACTTCATTGTCTTTTGTAATGATTTCGGCTTCAAAAAGTCTGCCGGCATCGTTAAGCTGTCCAATTTTCAGGTTCGGATTCAATCTTTTTACGTGCCGGGACACCATTTCAAAGGCTTGCTCTTTGGTTATAAAGGCTTTCCGGGCCAGATTACCTGTTGTACCGCGCCGCTGCGGCACATAACTTTCACCACCTTGAGCGCCAACGCCACAGGCGTTCGCACGATTGACTCCTCCAATAAAATAATAACTGAATCCTATAATTGCCACAAACGAAATTACTGTGATAAAGATTTTCATTGTTCTTTTCATCTTTACACCTCCAAATTTAGCAATGAACCTGTTCTCTTTGCGTCAATAAAAGCAATAGTTATGCCAACGGGGAATAAAAAATTGTATACATTATATCCAGTCAGGGTTCCCATTTGGGTTATAAATACCCACATTTTTTTGAACAGGGTGTCGGTGCAGATTACCCCCATCGGGATGAATTGCAAAAATAAAAGACACCGATTCTCGGAATCTAAAAGCGAAATGATATAATTGTAGCTGAAGAACCCTATCTTTTGAGGCTAACAGAGAAAAGAAAGGTTTTGAAGATAGATGGGAATGGTACCGGTCGTGGGCCGGAATTGGTCTGGCGCTCTGTTTTTTCTGATGGACTGTAAGAAATAGATTTCACAATTGGAAATAGTAAAAGAGCCGTCCGTCTCGTGTCGATCTTGTTTTATAGACGATACGATGAAGATCTTGGTCTTTGACTCTGGGTTTCTATTCAGATTACATGGACTATTTGCAAAAGATGAATAGCACATATGTCCGGCAGAACCAAATACCGGTGCCGGTTCATTGTGTGCAATCATCATCCCGTTGCAGTGAAAACACGGTGAACCGACGCAATGGTCAACGGCACCTGCCGTGAGGGAAACTATATTCATGCCCAACATTACGGCGAAAAGACAGACAACTATTTTTCTGGAAAATAAATTCATATCTAAGAAAACTCAAGTTCTGTTAAGTCACAGATGATATACCACATTGTCGTAGCTGTCAACAAAAAAACTGTCATTGAAGATCCATGCGGCAAGACTTCGTCGAGCTCAGTCGAGTCGCTGTAGGCGATCTTCGGCTGTTTGGTCAGGAACCCCGTTTTCATCCCAACCCCGAAGATTGTAATAATCCTTCAACATTGCGCCAAGCTCCTTTTCGGTAATGACGTGTCCTGTTTTGAGGATGTCTTCGTGAAAACGTTTTGGAAGCGAATCATCTTCGGGCTTAAGCCCTTCCCGTATGTTAAAGCAACGAATCAGCGTAGATATTTCAGAAGCTCTTTTCTGCAATTGGGCTTTATTCTGCTTCAAGCCGGTGGTCATCTCAATGATCTGTCCCAACCGTTCCCAGAGATACATATCTCTGTAAAATCGGCACAGAATAAAGGTGTCCATCAGCGTCAGGCGATCTTCAAAATCCACCAGAAGTTCGGCTTTTCCCTTGATGATTCCAGGATCGATCACCCCTTTCAATTCAGGATTATGAAACGTTGCCCTTAAATGACATGCGCCGCGGTCTGCAACGGCAAAAGCAAGCCCGCTCCCTTTGAGTACTCTGGGATCATAACCCGGCGGCTCAAGGCCCTTGACATGAACAGCCATGTCTTCAAGGTTCCAGGCTTTTGCTGCATATCCAATCCCTCGGGCCAGGATGTCTCCGATGCCCTGCCTTGCTGCAATTTGTTTAAGCAGAGTGGCTATGCCATCGACATCTCCATAATCAATATGAAAATCTATTTTCTTTTGTTTGGCAGCCTCAATGGCAAATCCGCACAGATTCCCAGCGGATATTGTATCCATACCGAGACGGTCACAAATATCGTTCAAATAAGCGATCTCCTCGATGCTGTCGATCATGCAAAGACCGCCAAAAGCAAATATCGTCTCGTATTCGGGCCCTTCAATCTTGAGACCGGCATGGCGCCCCCTTAACACAGTGGTCATCCGTCCACATGCGATAAAGCATTTCGAGCAGGCACGCGGCTGAACACGGCACTGGTTGTGCAAAGCTTCTGAACCGATATTTTCCCATTTATCAAAAAAACTTTCAGACCAATATTTTGTGGGAAACGCCATGGCTTGATTGGTAGTTTTCACCATCATGGGTGTACCCATGGTTCTGAAAGCCTGAACAATAGGGTTGTTTTTCGATTCTTTGCCAATCGCTTTTGAAAACTGCCGCACATGTTCCTTATGGAAAAGCGGACGCTTTCTATCTCCCTTGAATACAATGGCCTTGAGATTCTTTGATCCCATGACGGTACCGACCCCGGTCCTTCCGGCCGATCGCCAGTAATCGTTTTCGATAACAGCAAATCGAACAAGGTTCTCTCCTGCCGGACCAATGACGACGGCACCGGATTTTGTCGTTTCTCCGCCGACACTGCCGAATTGTTGATTCACGGTATCTTCGGTTTGATACGTATCCATCCCCCAAATACCTGAAGCATCATTGAATGTGACACCATCAGGTTGTATGACAACAACTGTCGGGCGCTTACTTTTCCCGGCAATTACAATGGCGTCAAACCCTGTTGAATCGACGGCTTCCGGTACTTTTCCGCCGGCATAAGATTCAGAAAAAAAACCGGTCTGGGGGGATTTGGAAAAAACGCCATACCGGCTTGAACCCCATATTCGGCTGTTGGTGATGGGCCCGGTTGCAAAAATCAGGCAATTATCCGGTGAGAGAGGATCGACACCCGGAGGATTGATGGAATAAAGGAGATATGAAGCCAGACCCTTCCCGCCAAGATATTTTAAAAGAATCTCTTCATTTAAGGTCACCACATCGAATTGATTGTCCGTTAGATTAATTTTTAAAAACCTTCCGTAAAAACCATCCATAAAGGTTCCTCCAGTTAAAGGAAAGATCTTTGCTGTTCTGTATAGACCATTCGGGTCAAGTCCATCGCCCGGGAATAACGGTCCCGCAATATTTGCACCGATTTTCGTTCAGGTCATAAGTTTGGATGAAATATCCGATCCGTTCAATGAGCAGTTTCTTGCAATTGTGGCAATACGTGTTGTTTCCCTCGGGATAGGAAGCGTTGCCCACATAGACATAATGGATTCCTTCAGCCATAGCCAGCTTGCGAAACCGAATGAGGGTTGAAAGCGGAGTGGCCGGCAAGCGGTCGAGTTTGTATTGGGGAAAGAACCTTAAAAAGTGCATAGGATAATCGGGCCCGAGGGTCGTTAGAATCCATTGGCACATCTGTTTGACCATCTCGGCATCATCGGCATACCCGGGCACCACCAAATTCGTCATCTCAAAATGAATTTTTTGTTCATGCAATGTTTTGAAAGTATTTAATACCGGCTGCAGACGGCCGCCGTTCAATTTCCGGTATATGGCGTCGCTGAATGTCTTGAGATTGATATTGGCGGCGTCCAGAACGCTGCACAGTTCCTCCAGAGGCTTTCGGTTGATATAACCGTTGGAAATCCATAAATTAGCGATCCTCGGTATCGATCATATATTCAAAAAAAGTGACGGCTTCGGAATATGTATAGGCAATGGACGCGCATCCGGTACGCTGTGCCCCTTGAATCACATCGGCCGGGAAAAGTTCGTGATGGCGGACTTCATGGGGTTTGGCTTGGGAGATTTCCCAGTTCTGGCAATTCAGACACCGAAAATTGCAGCCGGTGGTGGCAATGGAAAAGGCTTTTGATCGGGGTTTGAAATGAAACAGCGGTTTTTTTTCAATGGGATCCACATTCACGCTACAAGGATTGCCGTATGTCAGACTGTAAAGGACGCCGTCCATATTGACCTTGGAACGGCATACGCTGCGGTCACCCGGCGATAGAAGGCATCTGTTGGGGCAGATACCGCACATGACCAGTTTGTTATCCAGCTTCGTATAAAGAAATCCTTCATGGGACCACTTCCACAATTTTTGAGGTGCATCTCCTTTAAAAACATGGCCGCGAATATCGGCCGGGCCCGCTGCCACGCCAGTTTTTACTGAAAAGGGCCAGAAGGCATCGGCGTGCAGGACGCTACAAAAAAGTCCGGCACTGCAATAAAGAAAATGACGTCGGCTAATTTTTTTCATGACTCGCAAAAATAACGATTAAACTGCAAAGTTTTAGCCCGATCAATCCGGCCGCAGCCCAGATGATCCCACAATAGGGGATCAATACGACATTCGTGACCAGGGTTCCACAGGCGGCCCCGATCAAATCAGCGGAGAAGGTCCGCGTCGCCGCCGGAGCGTCGCCGCCCCGCAACCAAAGGGCCACAGGGAATTGAAACCCGCAAATCAGGGAAATCACAAAACCGAAAACAAGAAAAAAAGTCGGCGGCAAATCATGGCCGATCTGCTTCAGAACGACGATCAGTGTGCCCATGAGGACAATGATCAATCCATCGGCAAACGCCAGGGCCGTTTTGCTCTTTGAACGCATTCTCTCACCGAACCAGGCGCCGGGCAAAAGACCGGCCAGGAAAACAGTGACGATCAGGCCGATCTGCAAATAAATATAACCGAAAAAAATTTGAAAGGCAAATATTACAAGAACCTCACTTCCCATAACCGTCCAACCCGTGGAAAAAAGAACAAACTCTTCAGCACTGATACGAATTAAGTAGATCAGACATAATACGCTCAAGACTGCCATGAACCTTGTGGGTGAGGCGGAGAACTTGGCAAACCACTGCAGAAATATCAGACGCATCAACTGGGGGGAATAGTCCGTATTTTTTGGAGTCTTTCGATCCATGAGATGGTTCAGGCGATCAATTCTTTCACGGGTAAGGTTGCCATAATAATAGCCTTTGATGTAGCGCGTACGAATATTTTTTTGATCCAACAGGAGCGGGATGTCGATATTAAAGGGTTGAGCGCTGCACAGAAAAAATATTTTCTGCCCGGGCAGTAAAAGGACACGATCGAAATAGTCGCTAACTGTGTTATAAAGTGAAGAAAGTTTCTGTCGCTGGGGTTCGGCCAGATAATTGTCAAACCCCTTCATGGAAAAACTCAACACACCTTCCGGGGTCAGATGACGTTTCGCCAGAGCAAAAAATCTGTCTGTAAAAAACCGGTTGATTTGAAACGTGTCCGGCTCGCCCAGGTTGACGATGATCGCATCGTAGGTTTTATTCGAATCCGAAAGATAGGCCCGGCCGTCTTGATGGATAACCTTCAGGCCGGGAATCCTTTTTATCAGGCCGAACCTGAATTGAACATCTGCCACCCGTGGATCGAGTTCCACATAATCCACCGATTCCGGCCGGTACTTTTCGAGTTCGGCCAACATGCCGCCTTCTGCGGAAATCAAAAGGATATTCCGTGTGCGGGCCAATTGCGCCAAAGGATAATGGATGGCTTCTTCAGCCATGCTCAGATTCTGATTGCCATACAGCGGGTTGCCGTTCACAAAAAGCGTAAACTGCTCCTGGTCTTGGTGCACCTCGATCCGGCCGTAACGAGACTCGCTGTAATAAACAAGTTTGCCTTCAGATGGCGTCAGAGATGAGGGTTCCAGCAAAAGACCGGCAACAAGTATGGCAAACGTCAGCCCCGTCCCAACTAAAACAGCAGGATGATATCGAGAGGAAGGGGTAAAAAGGAGATAGGTTGCCGCCAGCAACGGCAGATTTGCCAAAAATACGGCCTTTAATGGGGTAACCAGAAAAACAAGGACAAAGGAAAACAGGGCGCCGCCCGACACATCTCCCAGATTGTCAATAATATAGATACGTGTTCCGGGATAATCCGGATTCTCCGTCCTGATGGCATAAAGGCTGTAAGGAAGGACAAAACCGAGCACAAGGCAATAGGGTGCAATGGTCAAGAAAATATAGGCCAGAGTGGAATAGAATCCCACCGAACTGCCGTGAATAAAAAGGATGTCCCGAAGACCGCGAACGGTGAGAATTTGTACGACGGAGAGTCCTGCCAAAACCAGAGAGAGGCCTCCCAGCCGGTCAACAGTGGCAACCCAGAAACGCCGGGTGATCCATCGGGCCAACAGGGTGCCGATGCCACCTAAGATCAACCAGTTGAAGAGAATCAGGGCAATGACGAACTCGTTCCCTTGGAATTGAGCTAAGAATTCACGAATGATCAATAGCTGGGTCACCACGGAAGAAATACCCGTAGCGATGACCACCCGTGCTATGGAACGTTCATTTCGCCTCTTCAAAATATTGAACCTGATAGGTCAAGACTTCAAGATGGCTTTCTCTCCAGGTATCGGCGGACAGACCGGCTTTCATGCAAAGATGGGAAAGAAACTCTTCAGGTCGGGGCAATTGTTCCCAGACCTGTGGCAAAAAAGTGGCACTGGCCGATCCCTTCCGAAGTATAACGCCATCCACATTGACGCGCAGCTTGGCAAGCAAATCCTTGCTGTCACGATATTCCAGGGGATACGGCTCGGTAAGGATGCTGACCTCGATGTTCACCCGGTCGAGTTCAGCCGGTTTTAAAGGGGGGAACCGGGGATCATGGAAAGCGGCATTAATGGCATTGCGTTTGATCCCGGTCAAGATCGATTCACCGGGGTCCAGATTTCCGATACAACCGCGCAGCTGTTTGTCAATCGTCAGTGTTACAAAGGTGCCCCTGCGGGCCTGAAAAGCGGTCTCTTTTAGATCTTCAGGATCTGCTTTGATGGAAGATTTCCCAAGCTTTTCTGCGATGGTCTGCCTGGCCAGTCGCACCAGTGTTTGCCCTTCGTGCTTATCTAAAGGTTGAGGATCGATACTGTGTTGCATAGATGAACCTCCATAAAAGGCTATGGCCCCATAGCCGACAACCTTTGAACGATCGCCGGCTGTGTCACCGCTGTTGGAATAATGGAGGAGAACCGGTTTCCAGTCGTATCGGCGGGCCATGTTTATTAAAATTAGAATCGGTATTTTGCCGCAGGCTGCATTCTCACGATTTATCAGTTTATCGGCTTCCAGATTTAATATTATCTCTATGGTTTCCCGATCTCTGACAACAGCATCTTTATGCGGCAGATAGTGGGACAAATCGGAACTGGCCACCAGAAGGGTATTTTGATCGAGCAAAGGATCGAGAGCTGCCGAAACCCTTTCGACCAGACCCTGGCCATGACCGGTCACAATCGGTATGAACTCGAATTCTATCAGAAAATATTGAAGATATGGAAGAACCACTTCCACGGAGTGCTCGAGCTTGTCGGAAAGGGGAACTGTTTGAAACAAGTATTTATCCCGACGCATCCGGACGGCATCGTCATGGATCCGGATCGATCCGAGCGGGGTTTCATAGGCGCTCACATCGCTGATAGCACAGCCCTGAAAGCCGATGCGATGATCCGACCCCATAACGATGACCCGGCTGAATCTATTTTCTTTCAACACCAGTGAAACATGTGCAGCTGTCAACCCGGCATAAATATAACCGGCATGGGGAATAATAATCGCCTTGAGCGATGTATGAGGGGGTTGATTTACATGGACCGGTTTAACCTGGCTGACAAGCTGTTCAATGGACGCTTTCAACTCAGAACGTGTGGCGGGATAAAAACTTCCGGCATACACCGGTTCCCGGATACCATCGGCATTAGCAGTTTCAATCGAAGGGAGACATGCCAGACAGAACATGAGAAGAATCATCAAAAACGGATTGATATTTTGCTTCATGGCGGAACCCGTTATATGGTTAGTGCTTGACTGAAAAATTTGTCTTTCCGGTCAAAAATCGAAGCTCCCTGCAGCCCCGCTGAAACGGTATTTACGCACCGGTTAAACAGAAAAGGCAGATAGGTTTCGCGGGGCAAACTTCGCTCTAACAAGCTTGCGGGGAATCCGAGCGCTGTTGCAGTTCAATACCCGCACGAAGCATCCCCAAGGGATGACCAGAAAATACAATGCGCAGGATATCCTGTCAAACAAAAATAGGTATCAATTATACAGGACACTAACCGGCAATATGCACTATCTCAGATGCAGGAACCAAAATCGCCTTTTTTTTCAACTCAGGGAGTACGTCACGAAGCACCTCATAGGTTGCGGCATGCGGATGTGCGATACCCACGGCCATGCCGTGGCTGTGGGCTATCTGTATTAGGAGGTATAATTGTCTACGGATAAAATCAGGCCTCTGAATATGATCGACAAACACATCTTTTTCCGCAAACGGTATCTGAAACAAATGAGCCGACGGCTTACATAGCGTATCGGCGGTGGTGCGGCTGTCGACAAAAAAGAGGTTTCTTTTTTTAAGCACCGAAAAAATTTGATGTAGTTGGCTCGATACCGTCGTCATTTTTGATCCCATATGATTGTTTACGCCCTTAATAAAAGGAACGGAATCCAGGTTCTCTTCGAGCTGACGGATGAGTTGGTCCGGCGACATTGAAGTCAAAAGAGCGCCGGGTCCTGGGTTGATCAAGGGATATTCGTGGGGTTCCATCGGCAAATGCAGCATCACATCGAACCCTTTGGAACGGGCGGCCCTGGCAATGCTCTTCTGATACGGGCTGTAAGGAAGTATGGAAAAGGTTAACACCGTGTCAAGCCCGAGGAATTTTTCCGCCATATGTTTATCATAGCCGATGTCATCAATAATAATGGCGATCTTTGGTAATTTTTTAGGTATAGGAATTATGGGTCTCGGCACAGGTTTGCGAGGTAGTATTTCTTCTTTTGGATAGATTTCAAATCTGGGCGTTTTTGTCACCTGGGGTTTTGTCACCGGCGCGATGGGATATTTGCGCGATATCAAACGATGCGTCAAAACGCCCGCAATCACAACAAGAATTATCAGAACGCCAAGCCCGGAAAACGCCTTTATCAGATAGGTTTTTGGGATGCTGCTCTTTCTCTTTTTTTTTCTCGGTTTCTTTGGCCCTCGTATTTTCTTCTTAGCCATGCCTTATTTATTGACATCCTTGAAGATTTCATAGCTCAAAAGAATATCAAGCGCACGCATCACCTGGTTATCTGTCTCCAGTTGCTCGGGGGTAAGCTCTCCGTACATAAATTTGGTTTTTTCAATTTCCAGTTTCTGATGCCATTCTTCTTTCTCACCGGCCTCTGGTTGCTCCTTTTGGTTTTTTTCGGGCACGGCTTCGAGATGATTTTGAAGATCTTTTTCTTTTATGAGCCCCTCATCAATATAATTCATTTCTTCCTCATCGATAAACCTTCTTTTTACAATGATATCAGGTTTAATACCTTTTGCCTGAATTGAGCGTCCGCTGGGTGTGTAATACCTGGCAATGGTCAATTTAAGACCGTAGCCGTCCCTCAGGGTTTCCACCGATTGGACCGAACCTTTCCCAAAAGAGGTTGTTCCCAATATCAGGGCGCGCTTTTGATCCTGGAGTGCACCGGCAACAATTTCCGATGCACTGGCACTCCCGCCGTTAATCAAAACAACAATGGGATAATCCCGTTTTACTTCGTTTGGCGTTGCTTCGAATACCTGGTCATTTTTCTTCAAACGCCCTTTAACGGAAAGTATTTTCCCTTTTTCGAGAAATAGGTCTGAAACCTTAATTGCCTGGTTAAGAAGTCCGCCCGGATCGTCACGAAGATCGAGGATCAGGCCTTTTAGCGGGACTTTCGCTGATTCGTATTTTTTTAACGCCGCAACAAGATCTTCGGTTGTATTATCCCTGAAATTGGTAACCCATACATATCCATATCCGGGTTTTAAAACTATCGATTTTACACTTTCAACGGGAATGATATCTCGAATTAAATCGAAACTTATCGGTTCTTTGCTCCCTTTCCGAACGATGGTAACCACCACTTTAGCCCCTTTGGGTCCCCTTATCATTTTAACAGCCTGCCGCAAGTCCGTTGTCGGTTTACCATCAACCTTAACAATTCTATCGCCGGCCTTGATGCCAGATTTATAGGCGGGTGTGCCGACAATGGGCGAAATTACAGTGACAAAACCCTTTCGCATGGTTATACTTACACCGATTCCCGTAAACTTGCCCTGGGTTTCGACTTTCAATTCTTTAAAGTCGTCGGGGGTCAGTAAGCTGTGGACCATTCCCTGAATCGCCTTATCGATCAATTTTTTTGAACCGACCGGATCCACATAGTTTTTTTCAACCAGTTCGATCACATCGGAAAATAATTTTAGACCTTTATACGTCTCGGATCCTTTGGCAGAAAGATTCCGGTAAAAACCGGATCCAACGATCCAAAAAACCACAGCGATGAACACCACCAGGCACAGTTTAACAGATTGTTTTTTTTTGAAAGTCATGTGGTTTCTCCTTTTAACCTGAATGGCTCATAACGCTGTTCGTTCAGCCGATTGAAAAATCCAGGCTAACTTTTTTTAATCCATTCTAGCGGGTCTAAGGGCTTCCCGTGATAGCGCACTTCAAAATGTAGACTCGGACCGATCATCGATCCCGAGTCTCCAACCGTTGCAACCACTTCCCCCATTCCCACCGTATCTCCTTTTGATGCAAAAAGGTCTTGAGCATGGGCATAGACCGTGTAGTAATTATTTTTATGGTCGATGATAATCATATTTCCGTATCCCTTAAACCAGCTGGCATACAGAATCTGACCATCATAAACGGCTCGGATGGGTTCACCTACATCCGCTTTTATCTCAATACCACTTTGGAAATTGACCGTTTTGAACTCTTTGTTTTTATGCGGACCGAAAAACGCTACTATTTTACCCTTTACCGGCATATTTAGCAATCCTTTTAAAGAAGAAAAGCTTTTGGACGAAACATCTCTTCTGGCCCCGGTCGGGCCAGATTTCGAATTCAAAGATTTTATGGCTTGATCCAGATCGGCCGCCGCTTCTTTTAAGGATTCAAGAGCCGCCAGTTTTAGAGATCTTTTTTTGCGTATATCATCAAGGAGTTTTGAACGTTTTAATCTTTCACGAGACCGCATCGAAATCTGTTTCCTCAAAGCTGTTTGAACGGAGAGTTTCTCCGTTTTTTGATTTTCCAGCTGATTTAGCAGTTTTTGCAGTCTGATCTTGCTGTCCAGAAGGGTATGCCAGATATTTTCGTCATAAGCCAGAATCTGTTCCATCGCCTTTTTCCGTTGAAAAAGATCATACATGGATTGCGCCGAGGCCAAAACATATATCCTTCCCAGCCAGTTCAACTTATACAGAGCCACCAATCGTTCGGATGCATAGTCTTCACTGGTTTTAATTATTTTTTTATGGTCTTTAAATGTAATTCGAGTCTCGGCTGTTTCTTCTTCAAGTGCGGATAGTTCATCCTTAAGAGACGAGACACTTTTTCTGGCTTTGTCAATGGCCAGATCAATATCGTTTAAACTGTTGACAATGGAGGCTTCCTTTCGGGCAGACTCAAGCACTTCAGCCTTTTCTTTTTCTATCTTCCGATTGATACGTTCCGCTTTATTCTCGTAACTTTCAAAGTTGCCCGTGTAATTTTCCTTGATTCTCTTTTCCCCTCTATTGCCCGAAGAGATGATTCGCACATAATTCTTTAAATTCCGAACATAACCGACCTGATCTTTATACACTATTTTAAGCCATCCATCGTGATGTTCTATAATTTTGACTGTTGTTCCTTTTTTAATATATGTTAAAGGTGGTATTTTTATCCCCGGCTCGCGCCGAAAATTAAGCTTGTTTACGACAACAATTCCAATTTCACCGGATTGCGCACCATAAACGTCGGAAAATTGCAGCACCAATATGATCCCGGCTGCCGTATATAGGATTACCTTAAGAATTGTTTCAAAGAAAGATAACACCCCAGCCACCCCACAAACATGCTGCAAACCAATATTCCACAAAAAGCTCCCGGTGAAAAAAATCTAATGGTAAACAGCCCTGCAGTTAAACCCTGCTCAACATTTAATGATACGAGTATAAAAATAACAAATAACACCGTCAGGCCGATTATTCCGCCCAGTACTCCCTGGATAAGACCTTCTATGTAGAAAGGGGCTTTGATGAATCCGTCGGTCGCACCAACCAGCCGCATGATCTCGACCTCTTCACGCCTTGAATAGAGGACCAGACGAATGGTATTGGCAACAATAAAAACAGCCGCTAAAAAGAAGAGGCCCCCCATTGCATATCCCGTTAATCTGAATAGATTGATAATACTCATAAAACGCCCGAGCCATATCTGGCCATACTCGACATCCTCCACCTGGACAAGCGAATTCAGCCGTTTCGCCAGCATTTCAACGCTATCCCGATTTTGAAAAGATTCTGCAAGCCGAATTTCAAATGCATCCGGGAGGGGGTTTTCTTTAAGGTTTTCCAGCAGTGAAGGTTGCCGTTTCATCTGGCTTTTTAGCCGTTGGAGAGCTTCATTTTTTGAGATAAACTGAACTTTCCGGACACCGCTCATTCCTTTAATTCTACGTTTTAACTCTCCAATCTTTATCTGAGGGATATCCGGTTTAAGATAGACCATAACTCTGATACCTTTTTTCCAGGAGTTCATGATATCATTTGCATTCATAAGAAAAAGAGCAAAGGCGCCCGCAATGAGGACGGAAAGTGCTATGGTAACGATGGTGGTAACACTGAGAAACCTGTGATCGAGAATATCCTTTATGGCCCGTTTAGAATAAATAATCATTAGAAGACGTTTAAAAGCGCTAAACTGTTACGGTTGATGTTGTTTGCAAGCGACCTCGCTTTAGATGGATGGCCCGCCCGCCTGTTTTTTGGATAAGCTTCTTATCGTGGGTTGCAATAACAATCGTAGCACCACGAATATGGAATCTTTTGAGAAGCTCAAAAATAATATCCGCAGAATCTTTGTCCAGGTTGCCGGTGGGTTCATCTGCAAGGATGATCGTTGGGTCTCCGACCACAGCCCTGGCCACCGCCACTCTTTGTTGTTCTCCGCCCGACAGGCTCGGAGGGAGAGAATGGAGGTTATTCTCCATGCCGACGGTTCTCAGCACATTCTTCACCTTTTTTTCGATAAAGCGCCGTTTTTTACCCATGGTTTCAAGGACAAGGGCGACATTATCAAATACGGTCTTTGTTGGGATCAGCTTGTAATCCTGAAATATTATTCCGAATTTTCTTCTGAGAAACGGTATTCGTTTGCAAGAAATCCTAGACAAATTCATCCCCTCAATCAATACTTGGCCTTCGGATACAGTTTCTCCAAGATACAAAAGCTTTAGAAAGGTCGTTTTACCGGCACCGCTCGGGCCGGTAATAAAGAGGAGTTCGTTCTTTGAAATATCAATGGTGATGTCTACAAGAGCTTTATTGGCACCGTAATTTTTGTAGACATGGAACATCCGAATTATTGAACTTTTATTCTGAACCTCAATCATTCAACAACTTCCTGGCCAATTGTGCGATAGAGCGTCGCCTTCGAAATTTTAAATGCGTACAATGAATTATAATAATTCGTCATGGTTGTTGTGAGAAGCGTCTGTGCAATAAGCACATCGTTTTGCGTGGACACTTGCTCTTTATATCGTTCCTGGTTGATCCTGAGGTTTTCTTTGGCCTGTTCAACGGCTTTTTCAACCGCCAGGATCGCCCTTTCCGCTTCTTGAGTTCTCAGATAGGCGGTTTTTACCTCCAATTGGATATTATCGACAATTTGTTTTTTTCGAAGCTTTGCCTGAGCCAATCGCGAATGTTTCTCTGTTACGCCATAGGATGTTCGACCCCATTCCCAGAAATTCCACCTTGCAACAGCGGCTATGCTCCATCCACTTGGATCATAGATCCCTTCGCCGCCGTCTACATCCCATTCCGTTCCTCGATTGAAATAACTCCCTTCCAGACCAACTGACGGGTAATAGTCTTTTTTTGCCAGCTGCAATTCCTTGCCCGCAATTTCAATTTCCAGATCGACTATCTTTATTTCCAGCCGATTTTTGTCGGCTTCGGAAAAACAATATTCAAGGGTTTCTTCAAAGGGAACGTAATCCAGAATGTCTACTATAAATACAGGGGTATCAATCGGTCTGCGAAGGAGCGTATTAAAATTCGACTCTGCATTGTTCATGTTATTTTTGGCTACGATGAGATCCTGCTTGGCATTGGCAAGTTCAACCTGTGCCTGCAGCAGATCGTTTAATGGACTCATGCCGACCTGGTAAAAATTGTCGGCCACTTCTTTTTGGGAAGTGATCTGTACAACGGTCTCCTGAGCGACCTTATACAGTTTTTGTGTCTGTAACAGCTGAAAGTATGCGTTCTTTGCGTCTAAAATAATATCTTGACGGACCAGCCGTTCATTAACTTCTGCCCGGTTAAGGCCGAGCCCGGCGATATCGTACTGTCTTAGCAGTGCAAAACCGGTAAATATCGGTTGGCTGAATGAAGTAA
>JAFCZV010000560.1 GCA_019314155.1 Deltaproteobacteria bacterium | reverse complement strand
GCTTGAAGGTGCTGAAAATGAATTTCAGGTTCTAAAAGGCCTGCGTGAAGGCGAAGAGATTGTGGTTTCCGCCCAGTTCATGCTGGATTCAGAGAGTCGCTTGCAGGAAGCTGTACAGAAGATGCTTGAGGTCTCTCGACAGCAACGTTCAGATTCGGATCAGGCCGAGACCATGGATATGGAAGATAAGGAGCTCGATATGTCGGGTATCAAAATGGATGATATATCGGAAAACACGAAAACGCATCAAAACTAAATCTATATGGCTGTTGAAATGCTGGTTTTGAAGGTTTCTTTCTAAATTTATAGTATAGGAATTTCCTTCTTTTGGACACAGATGAACACAGATTATCAAGATTTTTAAATTGCAAAATAACAATATCATCTGTGTATATCTGCGAAAATCTGTGTCCTATTTAACTTGGATGTCAGAAAGAGGACTTTGAAATGATTGAGAAAATCATAGAGTTATCCATAAAAAACAAATTTCTGGTTATCCTGATGACCTTGTTTGTTATAGCGGCCGGCATTTACGCCATGTTGCGGATGCCACTGGACGCCATCCCGGATCTCTCCGATGTCCAGGTCATCATTTTTACCGAATACCCGGGCCAGGCCCCTCAAGTCGTAGAAGACCAGGTCACTTATCCGCTGACAACGGCCATGCTTTCGGTGCCGTTTGCCAAAGTAGTGCGTGGCTATTCGTTTTTCGGGCTTTCTTTTGTCTATATCATTTTTGAAGACGGCACCGACCTGTACTGGGCCCGCAGTCGGGTACTGGAATATCTGAACTTTGTTGCCGGGCGCTTGCCGCAAGGAGTGACGCCGTCTCTGGGGCCTGATGCCACCGGTGTGGGATGGGTTTACGAATATATTCTGGAAAGTGATCAGCATGATCTGGCCCAGCTGCGCTCTATCCAGGACTGGTTCTTGCGTTACGAACTTGCCAGTGTCCCCGGCGTTTCCGAAGTGGCCTCCATCGGCGGTTATGTCAAGCAGTATCAGATCATCGTTGATCCCAACAAGCTGCGGGCATACAACATCCCCCTTCAAAAGATCAAAATGGCCGTTCAGCGAAGCAATAAAGACGTGGGCGGCAAACTGATCGAGATGGGCGAAACCGAGTTTATGGTCCGGGGATTGGGCTATATCAAAGGTATTGAAGATCTCAACAACATCCCCTTAGGGGTGGGAAAGCGAGGTACGCCGATCCTGCTGAGAAATGTTGCCACCATCAAGATCGGCCCGGAGCTGCGGAGAGGGATCGCTGACTATAACGGTACCGGCGAGGTCGTCGGCGGTGTTGTGATTATGCGGTTCGGAGAAAATGCTCTCAAGGTTATCGAAAATGTCAAACAACGGCTGGAACAGCTCAAATCGGGATTGCCCGAAGGCGTTCGAATTAAAAGCGTCTACGACCGGTCGGGCCTGATTCTGCGAGCCGTGGACAATTTGAAAAAGACGCTCATCGAGGAAAGTATTATTGTGGCGCTGGTCTGTATCGTTTTCCTGCTTCACTTCCGCAGTGCTTTTGTGGGCATTTTTACCCTGCCGGTCGGCGTGCTGATCAGTGTTATCATTATGGAACGGCAGGGGATCAACGCCAACATCATGAGCCTGGGAGGCATCGCTATTGCCGTCGGCGCAATGGTGGACGCGGCAATCGTAATGATCGAAAACGCCCATAAGCATATCGAACACGATGGCGGCAAAAAGCCCCACTGGGATTTGATCGCGGATGCCGCCAAGGAAGTGGGGCCGGCTTTGTTCTTTTCCCTTTTGATCATCGCCGTCAGCTTCCTGCCGGTGTTCACCCTGGAAGCCCAGGAAGGCCGGCTTTTTAATCCGCGGCAAGATCCGGCCCGAGCATAAAAACCCCGTCAACCGATTTCTTGTCTGGATATATCATCCTGTTATTAAGTTGGTGCTAAAAGCCAAAATCCTGGTGATCCTGCTGGCCGTGGGGGTACTGGCCGTCAGCTATATCCCCTGGAAGCGCATCGGTTCCGAGTTTATGCCGCCGTTAAACGAAGGCGATCTGCTCTATATGCCCACAACCCTGCCGGGTATTTCGGTGACCAAAGCCAAGGAGCTTTTGCAGCAGACCGACCGCATTATCGCCACCTTTCCGGAAGTTCACCACGTATTCGGCAAAATCGGCAGAGCCGAGACAGCCACCGATCCAGCGCCGCTTTCCATGCTGGAGACCACCATCACGCTGAAACCCGAGTCCGAGTGGCGCGAAGAAATGACCATGGAGGAATTGATCAGAGAACTCGATAAAGCCATCCAGTTTCCCGGTTTGACCAATGCCTGGACCATGCCGATCAAAACCCGTATCGACATGCTTTCCACCGGAATAAAGACGCCGGTGGGCATCAAACTGATGGGTGAAGATCTTCAGGTGCTGAGCGACCTGGGAGAAAAGATCGAAGCGGTGATGCGGGAGGTGCCCGGAACTCTCAGCGTCTATTCGGAACGGGTCACCGGTGGAAATTTTTTAGATTTTCGGATCAAACGCAAAGAAGCCGCCCGTTACGGTCTGACCGTGGGCGATGTCCAGGATATCATCATGAGTGCTATCGGGGGAATGAACATCACCCAGACCGTAGAAGGGCTGGAGCGATATCCGGTGAACCTGCGTTACGGATCCGAGCTCAGAGATTCACCGGAAAAATTGCGGCGCATCCTGGTCCCGGCCCCGACGGGAGCCCAGGTGCCGATTACCCAGCTGGCCGATATCCGCATCATCAAGGGGCCGCCGGTGATTAAAAGTGAGAACGCTCGAAACAACGCCTGGATTTATATAGATATTACCGGCATCGATGTAGGGACATATGTTAAAAAAGCACAGCAGATCGTCCGGGAAAAGATCAAACTGCCTCCCGGCTACAGCTTGATCTGGAGCGGCCAGTACGAATACATGGTGCGGGCCCAGAAACGTCTCATGATTGTGGTGCCGATGACCTTGGTCATTATCTTCTTGCTACTGTACTTTAATTTTAAAAATGTCACCGAGAGCCTCATCGTGATGCTGAGTGTGCCGTTCTCTCT
>JAFCZV010000104.1:6724-7615 GCA_019314155.1 Deltaproteobacteria bacterium | reverse complement strand
ATGTGAATCCGATACGCAGCCGGATTATTGAACTTGGCGCCGATCCCAAGGGTCGCGTCTTTGAGACCAACCTGCGATTTGAAGATGCTGATAACCGTCTGATTCAAAAAAAATCTCTCCTGAGACTGCGAAAAGATATAAAAACCACCTTGACGTATAAATCCGAACCTCTTTTCAAAGACGATCAGTTTAAAATATTAAGGGAGTTCGAGGTCGAAGTTTCTGACTTTGCCGACATGAAACAAATTCTGGAATCTTTAGGATTTCATGAAGAACAGATTTACGAAAAATGGCGCGAAACCTTCGTGTTAAGCGATACGCACCTCTGTCTCGACACCATGCCCTACGGTGACTTTCTCGAAATCGAAGGCTCTAAAAAATATATCAAAGAAATAGCCTCCCGAATCGGGCTCAAGTGGCACAAAAGAATACTCCTGAATTATCTTGCCATATTTGATGTCATACGCAAGCAATTGAATCTGGGGTTTTCTGATGTCACATTCGAAAACTTTAAAAATATCCGATTCGACCTTGCCGAACATCCAGGTCTGCTTGATGTTGATGTTCGTTAGTTCATTACCCATTTAAATCATTGCGATCTCGCACGATTAAAACCTGGACCATACCATGTTTTCTGTTTTAACATTAAATCTTCGTTTCGGCCTGGCTGACGACGGCCCCAACAGTTGGCAATACCGGAAAAGATGCTTTCCTGCTTTTTTTGAAAAATATTGTGCGGATTTCATGAGTTTCCAGGAAGCAAATGATTTTCAGATTGATTTTATCCATAAAATTCTGGCTGAATATAATTATATCGGCCGGCGAAGCCCTTCTCCGGATTTCTGGCAAAACAATGTTATCTTTTATAAAAATACCTGGGCCTGTACGTAT
>JAFCZV010000104.1:0-6692 GCA_019314155.1 Deltaproteobacteria bacterium | reverse complement strand
CAGTGCCGAGCCGTTTTCGGAAAAGCCTCTGGCCGAGACAGTGTACCATCGGCATTTTTAAAAATTCCCACCGCCAGCTTATCTGTATCAACACACATTTGGACTTTGACGTCTCGGTTCAGACCCGAAGCGCCAAACTGATTCTCCAACGACTATCGCATCTCCCCAAGAACATCCCTGTAATTCTCATTGGAGACTTTAACACCACGCCATTTAGCCCCTGTTATAACATTTTCACCGGACAGGATCAGAAACCAGAGGTCAAAGAAAGCTATTTGAAAAACGCATTTGAAAAACCTTTTCCGGGAACCCACCACGGATTCACAGGGGTTTCAAACGGAGATCATATCGACTGGATCCTTTATCAGGGCAACATTGTGGTAAAAAACAGCACGGTGATTCAGGATACATTTGACGGCCGATACGTGTCCGATCATTTTCCCCTTTATGCAAAATTCAAGTGGGAAGTTCATCCGCAATAACTGTTTTAAATCAATGTATCAATCGGCGTGTATTCCAGGCCGAAGGCATCTGCAACGGCTTTCCTTTTGATCAAAATATGCGTCAATTCCTCGGCAGCCGCCAGATGCAGATACGTAAAAACAATCTGATCCTCACGGATGAGGTCGTATTCCGGCGGGAGAGGCTCCTTTATATGCATCACCATGTCCGCTCGTTTGAAATCGCCTGGCGCGTTGAATAGGGTGCTCCAACTCAACCACGACACCTTAAAAGTCCGCCTTATGGCAACATTGAATCTTTCGGCACCAAGATTGCCACGAAGCGTTTGGGCTTGGGCACCGCCTGTATTTCCTAAGAAATAGCGGTGCGAAACTTGGTTACTTAAGTTCTTTCATCGGTTCAGGAGCGGTGTTCCTGGGGCTGATCTTATACCAGGTTTTCTGTACCATCCCGCTTTCGTCCATTTTTCTGAAATTTATGTTGTAAAGTTTTGTATCAAACTTTAATAAAAAGAATACTACAAAAGGAGGTGGGTATGATGAAGCGATTTTGCCTCACGGTAATTGTCGTCCTGTGGGTTTTGGTACCTGTGGTTTTGGCGGCCGATGGCGAAGCACCCATCAGCGATGCCACCCAGGAATGTCTGGATTGCCACAGCGAGTTTCATCCGGGTATCGTTCAGGACTGGCACAACAGCCGACATTCGACAATGACACCCCAAAACGCCTTGAAAGCTGATAAACTGAAACGGAGAATGTCCAGCAAATCTGTACCCGAAGCCCTTCAAAACCAAGCTGTCGGATGCGCTGAATGCCATACCCTTAGAGCCGGCGCTCATTCAGATACATTCGAGCATAACGGGTATGAAATCCACATGGTGGTCAGCCCGGATGATTGCGCTACATGTCATGTGACGGAAAAAACCCAGTTCGCCAAAAACCTCATGGCGCATGCTTATAAAAACCTAGCGGAGAACCCCCTCTACCAAGACCTGCAGCGGACCATTTTGGGCGAAAGCACCGTCGAAGATGGCAAAATTCGTTTCAGCCCGGCCAATGGCCTTACCCGTGCAGAGGCTTGCTTTTACTGTCACGGCACCCGGCTGGAGGTGACCGGATATGAAACCCGGGATACCGATGCCGGAGAACTCGAATTTCCGATCATCAACGGCTGGCCGAATCAGGGTGTGGGCCGCGTGAACCTCGACGGCAGCCGAGGAGCCTGCTCCGCCTGCCATTCCCGGCATCATTTCTCCATGGAGATGGCCCGTAAACCTTATACCTGCAAGGAGTGCCACGCAGGGCCCGATGTGCCGGCTTTCAAGGTATACTCTTCCAGTAAACACGGCAACATCTTTTCTGCCATGAACAGCACCTGGAACTTTACGGCGGTGCCCTGGACCATCGGTACAGACTTTTCTGCGCCGACCTGTGCCGCGTGTCATATCAGTCTGCTGGTCAATCCCAACGGAGAGGTGGTCAACCCGCGTACCCACCAGATGAGCGATCGTCTGGGATGGCGGATTTTCGGCCTTATTTACGCCCATCCATACCCCAAGGAACCCGACACCACCAAGATTCGTAACCGTGCTGGTCTGTCGCTGCCCACAGACTTTGACGGTGGATTTGCCAAAGATTACCTCATCGGCCCCGAAGCGCAAAAAATACGCCGGCAGACCATGCAGAACACCTGTCTGAACTGCCACAGCACCGCCTGGGTCAAGAGCCACTTTGTACGGCTGGACAACACCATACAGACATCCAACGCCAAGGTCCTAACGGCCACCGGTCTGGTGAGCAGAGCTTGGGAAAGCGGCTACGCCCAAGGGCCGGGCCAGCAAGGCAGTCCGTTTGACGAGTTCATTGAACGGCGCTGGAGCGATGTCTGGCTATTCCATGCCAACAATGTTCGGTTTGTGTCGGCCATGGCCGGCGGCGGT
Source organism: Deltaproteobacteria bacterium (assembly GCA_019314155.1). Classification (GTDB taxonomy): domain Bacteria; phylum Desulfobacterota; class Desulfobacteria; order Desulfobacterales; family UBA11574; genus JAAXQD01. The sequence goes on along the minus strand of JAFCZV010000104.1, from coordinate 4,291 downwards.
GACTACGGCGTGTTCGAAGACGGCCGCTACCCGCTGACCAACGCGCTCCTGGATATGCAGAGTTGGCTGGAAACCCGAAATATGATGTCAACGGCAAAGAAGAAGTGAAACATCGATCTTATCAGAGCTTGACTGGGGCATACAACAGCTTCATCCCAAATGCCCGTCAAATCAACAACTTCTTCGCATCGCCGCTCTACTCCGAGAATCGGATGGGGTATATGACCATTTAATGGAGCTGGTGAAAAAATCGGGTTAGGGTATTTTCAGGGAAAAAGGGGTTTTTGTGGGGGCATTTCCGGCTGGTGTTCTATTATAATATCGTATAATTATAGGTTGTTGTCAACAGACGAAATGTTTCGGGGCCACACAGATGTTGAAATTCCGGGAGCCGATTCTTGCCGGTCACCATATCATGACCGATTCAATTTAAAAACAATCCGTTTGTCTGGGTCGCCTTTTCTACGGCGAATGACATTCCCTTTACCGGATCTGGCTTTCAATTTCTCTTTTCTTATTCGGGATTGCTCGTAAAGTTCAATGTTTTTTCGAAGTAAAATTTCCAATGCCTTTTTTTTCTTTTCCACACGTGCCTCCGCAATTCTATAAAACCGTTTCTGCTATGTTCAGCTGAACAACTTTTTTGCCTTAATAATATTTTCAGGTATCCCTTTCACACATAATTCTTCATGATATATTTTGGATTTGGTGGTCTCTGACATCTGAATTTTCTCGACATTGTCTCCGTTTTCAAAATCCTGGCTATAGATGCGTGCCCTGTTATACCTACCTTTATCCTTTTGTTCGTGGTTTCAGTTTTCCATCGAGTCCGTTTCTACGGTCCTTTTCAGATCTGCGCTCTGGAATATGCGAGTCGTATGAGAATTGACGACGGTCTAACCCCAAGCGCTTTTCGTTTTTATCCATGTCAAATAACGACATTACATTTTTCATACCCGATATTGTCCCCTCCAAAGCCAACGTAACTTTTCGCTTTGTGTTCTTTCGGCATGGGAGACCTTGTTCTATTCTTGTAATGGTCATGGGTGAGATATTGGCCAATCTAGCCAGCTCCGTTTTGCTGATCATAAGGGATTCTCTGATTTTTTTTAAACCGATTTTGCGCATTGCCTAACCTTTTAACTTGTTTGGCTTATTTGGTATTCCTTGACAGATATTTTCTAAGTCCTCTTCAGAAAGCTCCTGAGAATCTCCCCTTATCGCCATGACCTTTCTGGTAAATGGCAAGCAACTCGTTTTATCTTCGAGCTCTGCGTGTTCGGACTTTATTAAAGAAAGCGGAAGAATAACATCCACTCACACGCCAGAATAACACAGCTTTGATTTTCTGATTGGAAGAAGATTTAATGGGTTGATTAAAGCACAGAATGTTACCGATACTTTGGCAACAAACCATCCATATGTAAACAACAAAAGTTTATAAGCGGAATGTAAGGTAAAAACTTGTATTATGCCAGAGGCAAAAGGAAGGATCTAAGGTTTGTTTTTGTATTTCGGAGACCCAGTTTGGCCCTAATATTATTCCGGTGAAAATTAATGGCACCTGTGGAGGAATTCAACAATTCAGCGATCTCTTTGGTTGTCTTGCCATCCCTAACGAGCCCTGCAACCTGAATTTCACTCGGGGTTAGATCAGAAAACTTCGCGAACAACTGGTGAAGAAATGGTGCGATAATGTCCTCGAGGTTCGATTTAATAATATTTAAATATATCATCTGCCGGTCATTCAATCGACTGTTATTCAGTTTTTCAATATAAGGAAATACGAGCTTCTTCACATTTGCAATAACTTTTTCTTCCAATTCTTTTTTATCTTCGTCCCTGTGCTTCAGGAGGACTTTCAAGGCGGCATTGACTTCCTGAAGCTCGTGAGTTTTATTCTCTAATTCTTTCCCCCTTTCTAAAAGGGCCAATTCCACCTGTTTACGCTCGGTAATGTCATGAATAATTGAATATAGAAGTTCCCTGCCATGTACCTTGATGGGTCCGCTGAACACCTCGACATCACGGATTTCGCCGTTGGCCAGAAGGTGCCGAAAATAAAATACTCTTCTCTGTTCCGTCTTGGCCTTTCCCATTTCCTGAAACACTTGTTCGTCTGAAAGCGTGTTGATATCTGTAATCTTTTTGCCGGTAAGCACTTCAATGCTCCAGCCATAGAAGGAGACAGCTGCCGGATTGGCATCGACAATATCGGCACTCCCCGGATCTATGAGGAGCATCACGGAGTGGTTGTTCTTGAAAAGGCTCCGATACCGTTCTTCACTCTCTCTAAGTGCCGTTTCAGCTTTTTTGCGATGGGTGATATCCATAATCATTCCGGATATGGTATCTTTTTCAAGAACCGCACTTAAAAGTATATTTTTTGTTTCACCGGATTTTGTAAGGGCTTCAAATTCGAAACTCTCAAGGCTGCCTGATGCCTTCAGAGATCTTATCAAAACTTCTCTGTCTTCGGCGTGCTTATATCGAACAATGACGCTTTCCAACAGCATCTCCTCCGGAGACTCAAATCCAAAGATCGTTGCCAACGCTTCATTTACATAAAGAACATTGCCTTTAATACTGCTCTGATAAATTCCCACAAGGGAAATATTTAAAAGATTCAAGTGTTTTTTGTCTGATTCTTTCAGCTTCCTCTCAGCCCGGTCACGCGCTTTTATTTCTCCCTTGAGACGCCGGACAGTTTTAGCCAATTCGGCATTTTGATCCGCTGCGTGTGGTCCAAGCTCTGAGTGTGCGTTGCGCAACCCCGCTTCTGCCCGCTTGCGTTCAATGGCTTCTTTCTTTAACGCCTTGATCTTTTGTTCCAATTTTTTATAAGTCGGTTTTGTTTCCATGGGATCTTTCTCCAATTATTTCAACAAGAAAAAGTGGGTACAATTTTGATTTGTTTTTTTTCCATTAGCGCTCAGCGGTGCTGGGGATTCATCCGGTTATACCGGGATAAAGTGCACGAGCGTATGGCTTTGCAAAAGGCTCCAACCAACGAATAGGAGGTTTTGAAGCGACTTTTAATAACGTTAGAACAAATATGCTATTCTAAAGAACATTATACATTCGTCGGCCAATGAATTGCAAGCTGAGGATGTTTGGATGATCGGATACAGAAATAATCTACAAATAGCCATTCTGATTAAAAAAATGGTTGACGGAACAAAATTGCTTGTAACCGGGTCGCAAAGACGCTATAAGCCCTCTTGCGCTGATTTTATATAAACAATCTAATAGCGCCGATTCTTTAACGTTTACAAGACCAATCTAAGATCATGGGCTTATTATCATCACGTATTTCCGTAACACGCTATAAAGTCGAGGGCAGACTGGATGGATCGGTACATGAAACCGTATACCAGAGCCTTAAACAACGTTCAATTCCCAATATCGAAGATGACGGGTCGGAAGCCATCGTTGGCTGGACATCCTTTGAAAATCCGTACACTCCCGATTTTGAAGGTTATTCGTTTGTTTTCGGTGCCCATATGGTTTTTGCCCTCCGAGTCGATAAAAAGTCCATTCCGCCGAAACTCGTTCGGAAACATTGTGCCCTGGAGATTGCCAAACACCTGGCGGACACAGGCCGAAGCTATTTATCCGCCAACGAGAAAAAAGCCATCAAAGAAAATGTCGTCCTCACCCTCAGCCGCCGAATTCCGGCAACCCCAAACGTCTATGATTTGGTTTGGGACTACAAGGAAGCCTCCGTCTGGTTCTTTTCCAATCTGAAATCGGCCAACGAGGCGTTGGAGACGCTTTTTATCAAATCTTTCGGCCTGCAGCTGATCCGTCTGTTCCCGTATACCACGGCTGACCTGATCGCCGGACTATCGGACCATGAACGCGATCTATTGGAAAAGCTGGAACAGAGCCAATCTGAAGGATAACCAATGCTGGATGTCGCTATAGCATATCGCCGTTACCAATTCTTAGGCAACGAATTTCTGACCTGGCTGTGGTTTATGATCGAAACCGATCAGAACTCGTTGCGCCAATACGATCCGGATCTTGTATCCCTGAACATAGGCAGTCGCTTGGTGCTTGAAAATACGCGCAACAACGCCAAAGAAACCGTCACCATCAAAGGGGATGAGGCCAACCTGGAAGAAGGTCTGGTGGCGCTGAAAAAAGGGGCCGTTGTTACCGAAATGCATCTTTCCTATAAAACCGTCGGTCAAGACTGGCTGTTCAGCCTCAAGGGGGAAAGTCTCAATATTTCCAGCCTGAAACTGCCGGAAACCGGGCCGGTGGAGACTCCGGAAGATCTTGAGGG
>JAFCZV010000559.1 GCA_019314155.1 Deltaproteobacteria bacterium | reverse complement strand
AGAACCATCTGCCGGATCGCGTCGATCGGCCACTTCGTCGATCTTAAACACTGGGAACGACCGGACCGGAAACAGAGAAAAGAAGCCATGAGCATCCCGATCTCAGGGGCAAACTACAGAAAGAAAGGGGCACTGGTCGCCGGTCAGCAGGCGACAGGCGGCAGTGGACAAGCCGCAGTGGACAACCGACAGAAAACAGAAAGACATGTGAACAAATTGAAAAACAGGAATCACGGTGAACCTGTTTCAACACCTGATCCAATGAATATACATAGGAATACGATGGATAAAGACAAAGAAAAACACCACCACTTTATTCTGGATGCACTGAAAGTGGTTCAAGAAGGCCTCAACTCAATGCAGGCGCTCCAGATTCAAACAGCCAAAACCCATCAAAAATTTTTGGAAACGCAAACCGAAGCAAGTCGCGCGCTTCAGAAAATGATGGAAAACACCCAGCGTCTGACTGAGGCTTCTTTTGGCATAAAAACCGAGGCAAAGGATGTTGGCCTCACATATGAAACATTTAAAGACAAACCGCAAGGTTCAGCGATAACCGAAACATCACGGGTAGCAACATCCAGTGACAATCCACCCCATGATACGCCCCATGATATGATAGACAACGTTCAATCGCCGCATAAACCCAGCGTTCCGCCTTCCGCTTTTGAACCCATACCGACAACCTTGGTTCAAGAACCGGGACATCCGTTTCATCGTAAGGACATGAATCCGGCAAATGGAGCACAAGAAAAAATTGAGCAAGACCTGCTGGAAATTGTCAGCCGCCTCACCGGCTATCCCATAGAATCGATTCCATCAAGAGGGTTGAAATACTCTCAGCACTGGAAGAAAAGATATCCCCGTTTCCCTCAATTTCCCCTGAAATTATGGGAAGCATAAAAACACTGGGGCAGATCATCGAATATATAGAGGACGCTTCGGGCAGTGTTATAGAGCCCGAATCTGAAGCGACAGGTGTTCCAAACCATCAATTAATAGCAAGCAGCATGCTGGAATCGGTGAGCCAGCTGACGGGCTATCCAGTCGAAATACTCGGGCTGGACATGAATATTGAGGCTGATCTGGGAATTGATTCAATTAAAAGGGTCGAGATACTTTCAAGCCTTGAAGAAAAAATCCCCAACTTGCCCACCTTATCTCCTGAAATTATGGGAGAGATGAAAACACTCGGCCAGATCGTTGCGTACCTTTCCAGCACGTCGACAGCCGATTCATCCCCACATGATATCATATCATTATCTTCAGCAAGTGCAAATGGCTATACAGATAATGGTCAAGTTATACCTGATGCTTCAAGGCCAACGCTGGTTGACGTTTCCCCCAAAGACCACTCAGATCACATCGAACGAACGGTCGTATCTTTAATCAAACAGCCATTGATCAAAAATGATCGATTACCTTTACCTGCTAACCGCATGATATTTATCACAGATGACCATAACGGTCTTTCAAAAGCCATTGCCGACCGATTCAATTCAATGGATATTGAAACCGTCATTGTTTCTTGTGATCAATCATCAGACATGCGAATAGAAACCAAAGATCTTAAGAAAGCTGCCGGCCTTATTATCATTCCTAACAAGGATCATCATACCGCCAACTTTTTAAAAGACGCTTTTTTACTGACCAACCGTATGGCTCCCAGCCTTCTTGAATCAGGTCCGGAGGGTGGCGCTCTGTTTGCCACCATAACCAGGCTTGACGGTACATTTGGGTTCAAAGGCCAAGGTCTTATGAACCCGATGCAGGGCGGGCTTGCAGGTCTTTCCAAGACCGCCGCTCTTGAATGGGAGAACGTTTCTTGCCATGCTCTCGACATTTCACCCGATTGGAAAGAAAATGGCTCCATTGCATCAGCCGTTGTGGATGAGCTGTTATACTCTGATGTTTCGGGCCCCAATGAAATCGGCCTCGATGCGGACGCACGATGGATACTAGCACTTGAGCCTGCAAATTATCCACAAGGAGCCATCAATATTAATCAAGGAGAGGTAGTGGTTGTCACCGGAGGCGCCCGAGGTGTAACCGCCTCAGCCGCTTATGCACTGGCAAAGCATGCAAAACCAACCCTTGCCGTGTTCGGTCGGTCCGCACCTCCCATTCCTGAACCCGAATGGCTGGTTTCTCTTGAAGACGAAGGGGTTATCAAGAAAGCCGTTCTTGAAAATGATTTCAACGGCCAAAAAGCATCGCCGCTTCAGTTAGAAAAAACCTATAAAGAATACATGGCAAATCGTGAAATAACGAACAATCTTAACAAAATCAGCCAGCTCGGTGTCAACGTGCGCTATTACAAGGTTGATGTTCGTGATGTTGACCAGGTTAAACGGGCGCTTGACGACGTTCGGTCTGTTTACGGGCCTATCAAAGGAATTATTCATGGTGCCGGGGTTTTGGAAGACCGCTGGATCGTCGACAAAACCCTTGAACAGTTTGACATGGTCTTCGATACCAAGGTTAAAGGGCTAAATGGGCTCCTTGAAGCCACCCGACACGACAACCTGAAGTATCTGGTACTTTTCTCTTCCGTCGCCGCTCGATTCGGAAACAACGGGCAGGTTGACTATGCCATGGCAAATGAAGTTCTAAACAAAATCGCTCAACAAGAATCGATCACACGACCGGATTGCAGGGTCATCTCCATCAACTGGGGACCATGGGATGGGGGTATGGTATGCTCGGCACTCAAACAAAAGTTTAATAATAACGGGATTTCCCTTATCTCCAAAGACGCCGG
>JAFCZV010000103.1 GCA_019314155.1 Deltaproteobacteria bacterium | reverse complement strand
CTCGGAATGGGAAACCCCGACCTCGGAACCCCACAGCACATCGTGGACAAGCTCACCGAGGCCGCCCAAAAATCGCAAAATCATCGATATTCCGCATCCATGGGCATAACCAAATTGAGGATGGCCATTTCAAGCTGGTATAAACGCCGGTATGACGTCGATATTGATCCGGATACCGAGGCCATCGCCACCATCGGCGCCAAAGAAGGGATATCCCATCTTGTCCTCGTGACGATTCGGCCGGGAGACGTGGTGTTCACCCCCAACCCCACCTACCCCATCCACCCCTACTCAGCCATTATTTCCGGCGGCGACGTAAGGGGGATACCCGTAGGCCCTGGGAACGATTTCTTTGAGAACCTGATGAACGCCACCCGGCAGACCTGGCCGAGACCCAAAATACTCATTATCAGCTATCCGCACAACCCGACCACAGAGGTCGTGGATATCGAGTTTTTTGAAAAAATCGTCGATTACGCCAAGGAGCACGATATCCTGATCGTCCATGACTTCGCTTATGCGGATCTGGCATTCGACGGCTATGAGCCCCCCAGTTTTCTCCAGGTCAAAGGCGCCAAAGATGTGGGGGTCGAATTTTTTTCGCTTTCGAAGAGTTACAGCATGCCCGGATGGCGGGTGGGCTTCTGCGTGGGAAATTCTGAAGTTGTGGGCGCACTTCGCAGGATAAAAAGTTACCTGGATTACGGCATTTTTCAACCGATTCAGATTGCATCCATCGTTGCTTTGAACGGCCCCCAGGATTGCGTCAAAGAAATATGCGACACCTATAAGCAGCGAAGAGACGCCCTCATAACCGGCCTTAACCGCGTGGGCTGGGAAATTGAAAGCCCCAAGGCGACCATGTTCGTATGGGGCAAAATCCCGGATAAATTCCTCGATATGGGGTCCGTGGAGTTCTCTAAAATGTTGATTAACGAGGCCCAGGTGGCGGTTTCACCGGGCCTGGGATTTGGCGAATACGGTGACGAATACGTACGGTTTGCCCTCATAGAGAACAATATGCGAATCAATCAGGCCATTCGGGGTATCCGGAAGATCATGTAACGTTAGGGTTATACAATTTTGTGGAGTAATCTTCGATGAAAAAAATAAATGTGGGGCTGCTCGGCTGCGGCACCATCGGCACCGGGGTTGCCAAAATTCTCATAGAAAACAAAGATATTCTTTTATCCCGAGTCGGCGCTGTTTTAAATCTGAAATACGTCGCCGATATCGACCTTGAAACCGAACGCGGCATACCCTTTGATGACGGCGTATTTATCTCCGACGCCTTTAAAGTGGTCGATGATCCTGACATCGACATCGTCGTCGAAATGATCGGCGGGGAAGGAATTGCCAAAGATCTTATTTTACGGGCTTTCGACAACGGAAAACCTGTGGTGCTGCTCGCCGGCCATGGCAACACCCTGTTCAAGACGGCTGGGGAAAACGATGTAGACCTCGCATTTGAAGCCAGTGTCGGCGGATGCATGCCGATCATCAAGTCGCTCCGAGAGTCTCTGGTGGGCAATCATATAAAATCCATGGCCGGGATCCTCAACGGAACCTGCAATTACATCTTGTCACGCAGTGCCAAAGACGGCAGCAGCTTTGAAGATGTACTCGCTGAAGCCCAAAAAAACGGGTTTGCCGAAGCGGATCCAACGCTGGACATCGAAGGCATCGACACGGCACACAAGCTGGCCATTTTGACATCCCTTGCCTATGGCATGGAAATTAACTTTCAGGACATCTATATTGAAGGGATCTCCAAAATCACCCCCATGGATATCGAGTTTGCCCGGGAATTCGGCTACCGCATCAAGCTCCTTGCCATTACCAAAGACACGGGAGATGCCGTGGAAGCAAGGGTTCATCCCACCATGATCCCTTTCACCAATCCCCTTTCCAGTGTCAACGGCGTGCTCAATGCCGTTACAATTACCGGCGACGCGGTTGGCGACATGATGCTTTACGGATATGGCGCAGGCATGATGCCCACAGCCAGCGCGGTGGTGGGGGACATAGTCGACATCGCACGCAATCTTCTAGCGGGCGCCGAAAGCAGAATTCCGCTGCTTTCCTATCAGATGGACCGAATCCGTAAAATTCCGATTCGGCGGATCGATGAGATATTCATCCATTATTATTTCCGGTTTTCGGCCCTTGACCGCCCCGGTGTTCTGTCAAAGATATCCGGAATCCTCGGCAACAACGAAATCAGCATCAAGTCCGTTCAGCAAAAAGGGAGAAAAACCAACGGTGCGGTCCCCATTGTCATGCTCACGCATTTGGCCAGGGAAGCAGATGTGCAAAAGGCTTTGACCGAGATTTTGAATCTTGACGTTGTGAGTGACCGGCCGGTTCTTATACGAATCGAGGATGAAAATCAGGAGGATTAACGCATCCTAACTCGCAAGACGGGTGTTTCTATAACCTAAACTGAGCGTTTCAAAAATTGCTCGATTCAGGTGTAACGAATTAAAACAGGACAGTGAGGTATAATGCATATTGTTTGTTCCGACTTGGAAGGTGTTTTTGTTCCGGAAATATGGATTAATGTGGCTGAAAAAACTGGGATTAAAGAGCTTCGCCTGACCACACGCGACATATCCGATTATGATGTATTGATGAAAAGACGACTTGCCATTCTCGAAGAGAACGGGCTTAAAATAGACGATATTACGGCGGTTATCGCCACCATGGACCCTCTTGAAGGGGCTGTGGAATTTCTGGACTGGGTCCGGTCACACACCCAGATTATCGTTGTCTCTGATACGTTCGATCAGTTTGCAGGACCTTTGATGAAAAAACTCGGGTGGCCGACACTCTTCTGCCACACATTATCCTTAGAGCCTGACGGTTTCATATCAGGATATGTTCTGCGCCAGAAAGACAGCAAGCGGGAAACAGTGATTTCCTTAAAAAACCTGAACTACAAAACCATGGCTGTGGGCGATTCTTACAATGACATTACCATGCTCAAGGAAGCCGATAACGGCATCCTTTTCAACCCGCCGGATAACGTGAAGAACGAGTATCCGGACTTTCCGGTGTCATTCAGCTACGAATCGCTTAAAGATATCATCGAAAATATACTGTCCAACAGTTCAGGGTAAAGAACAAGACAAGTAAAACATGCTTAAACATGAAACTACATGCCGGGTAACATACGGCGACACCGATAAAATGGGGTATGTCTATCATGCCAACTATTTCCGCTGGTTCGAAATCGGCCGATCGGAGATGTTCAGGCATTTGGGGATCCCTTACAGTTCCATCGAATCGAGGGGGTTTTTCCTCCCGCTGTCCGAGGTGCACTGCAAGTTTAACGCACCTTCTACGTACGACGACATCCTGCTTATCGAAACGCGCCTTGATCCCCGTATCAAAGCGGGTATGAAGTTCGACTACCGGATATTCACCGAAGACGGCAAAAAACTGCTTGCCAGCGGATATACAAAACATGCATGTATGGATCGAGACAGCCGTCTTGTGCGACCGCCTAATTTTTTAATGGATATTATTTCAAAAAATGCCGATGCCGATTGACATTTCAAAATTTGACCGATGCCATCTCCTTGTTGTGGGAGATTTAATGCTCGATGAATATCTCTGGGGCGACGTGGACCGTATATCTCCCGAAGCGCCGGTCCAGGTGGTTTCCATCAAAAACGAGGGGTATGCGCTGGGGGGTGCAGGCAATGTTGTCAACAATGCGGTTGCCCTGGGGGCAAAAGTATCCGTGGCCGGGGTGATCGGTACCGGTAGAAACGGACAGCTTTTACGCGATAAATTCAATGAACTCGGTGTGGATACCGCAGGTATTGTTGAAGAACCTGCCAGGCTCACCACCCAGAAGACCCGGATCATTGCATCACATCAACATGTGTTGAGAATCGACAGGGAAACCGATGCCGGCATATCCGACGCCACCCTGGAAAAGATTTCACGATTCATAGAAGATAAAATACCCCAAGTGGATGTGGTGTTGATTTCCGACTACGGCAAGGGGCTCATTACTCAAAAACTGCTGTCGAGACTGACGGCCTCGGCCCAAAAACACCAAAAAATGAGTATTGTCGATCCCAAAGGACTCGATTTTTCGAAATATTCCGGCGCATCCCTGCTCACCCCGAACAAAAAAGAAGCCTCCCTGGCCTCGGGCGTGGAAATTGTCGATGAATTCACCCTGGAAAAATCGGCCAACAAAATTTTTGAGACCGTGGGCCTGGACAAGCTTTTAATCACCTGCGGCAAGGAGGGAATGGTTCTGTTCGATAAAAACAGGGAACCTTTCCGGGTCAGGGCCGAGGCGCGGCAGGTTTACGATGTATCCGGCGCCGGCGATACGGTCCTCGCGGTCTTTGGGCTTGCCATCGCATCAGGGGCTTCCATCCATACCGCCGTTGCCGTGGCCAACACCGCAGCCGGAATCGTTGTGGGCAAGGTCGGCACTGCAACTGTTTCCAAGCAGGAACTGGCTCCGGCCTTAAAATCGGATGACCCCGGCCGACCGGCCAAATACAAACTTTTATCCGAGCTTCCGGCCCTCGTCGAAGAACTCAAGAAAAAGGGACAGCAGGTGGTATTGACCAACGGCTGCTTCGACCTTTTGCATGCGGGCCACATCCGCCTCTTTTCTGCGTCAAAGCAGATGGGTGATATCCTAATCGTTGCCATTGATGATGATGAATCGGTCAAAAAACTGAAAGGGTCGGGTCGACCCGTCATCCGGGCCGAAGAACGGGTCAGAATCTTGAGCGCTCTGGACTCGGTGGACTATGTTGTGGTGTTTTCCTCCAATGAGCTGGAAAAGCTCATTGAAATCGTACAGCCGGACATTTTAACCAAGGGGAGCAACTACGCCTCTAAGGAAGTTTTTGGGCACGAACAGGTCGAAGCCCTGGGTGGCAGGGTGGTTCTGATTCCGGTGACAGAAAACATCTCGTCCACCAGCATCATCAACAATATCAAAAGCAGCACGCCGGATTGATACCGGATTAATGTATGTAAGATCCAGACAAACCATGCAATTTCTAAAGGAAACCAGCCAGGGAATTGTCCTCAAAGTCTTCGTTCAGCCCCGGTCCGCAAAAAACATGATTTCCGGGCAGCATGGGGACACTCTCAAGATCAAGCTTACGGCGCCTCCCGTAGACGGTGCCGCCAATAAAATGTGCATTCAATATCTGGCGAAATTCCTCAAAGTCCCCAAATCGACCATTGAAATCATTTCAGGACACAGCAGCAGGACCAAACGGCTCCTCTTACGATACTGCAATGAGAAAAATACCGGCGGATCCGAGCAGAAACGGATACGGTCTTTAATCGCTTCCGTGTTAAATTTAACAAAAACAACTTGACATACTTTCCATATCTCCTTATATATACAGTTTCCAAATAATTGATGCGGGGTGGAGCAGTCTGGTAGCTCGTCGGGCTCATAACCCGAAGGTCAGAGGTTCAAATCCTCTCCCCGCTACCAAGAAAATCAAGGGTTTACATCAATCAGGTGTAAGCCCTTTTTTGTTGGGTGTGTCGTTTTTGTGTCGTTTTTGTCAAACAACCCAATAACCTTACCCATATTATTCTTGGCTTTTGGCGGGGCATCAAGGTTTGATTTTTCTTTTACTGCTTCCATAAAAGCCGAACCATCATTTCGCGTCTTTTTCGGCATCCAGGCATAGTATCGAGTAAAAATCATCTGTAAAGATGAATGTCCCAGCATATTCTGAACCCAGCCCATTTCCTCGCCAGCGGACAGCATCATCGTTGCGAATGTATGCCTCGTCTGTATCGGGGGTCTGTATTCCAAGCCAGCCTTTTTCAATGCCGGTTTCCAGACCACTTCACGAAAATGGTCAGGATTCATGCGGTCGCCATCCTTGGTCAGAAAGATATACTTGCTTGTACCAGTCAGCCCTTTCTGTTTTTCCAGGGCTTTGACCACAAAATCTATACAATCAATATACCGCTTTGATTTCTTGGTCTTGGTTTTACCGACCTTACCATATACTAATGCCTTGTTTATATGGAGTTTCGGGTATGGCTTCATTGTTTCTTTGTAATCTGACCATTCAAAAGCATCGATTTCCCCGGCACGCATACCTGAATAAAAACGCCCAGCCGTATACGGGTTATAAAATGGGTCAACGGCATCCAGAATTATTACAACTTCATCGTGTGTGAACGGGAAAATATCTGGCTGTTCCACCGAAAGATTATCTACTTTTAACATCATGTTTTCACTGATATAGCCGTGCTTATGAGCCATATTAAAAACTGAACGCATAGGAACCAGGATGTTATTGACCCTTTTGGCACCACAATCCAGGTCAACCTTAAACCTTTCCACATCGAGATATTGAATATCTTTGATTGGAATATCCTTAAACGCTGGCAAAACATGAGTGTTCATAGCAGACCTGTAATCTCTCCAAGTTGTATATTTAACATTATTGGAGTGGATATCAGCCCACTCTTTGGCTACTTCCCCAAATGTGGGCTTCTCGTCGGTGCTCAAATTACCCTGGAACTGACCATAAATACGATAATTCTCCAACAGTTTATCTCTCAATCGTATCGCTTCGGTTGCTACGGTTGTTTCCAGAGACATCCTTGCCCGACCTTTCCGAAAATGCCAGGTATTTCCTCTTTTGAATAAATGATGATACTTTTTTTTCGCCATGTTATATCCTCCAATCTTTATCTTTTTGGGCTGATACAACAGGCTTTGCCCTTTTCATTCCGGTTTTTTGATTTTGCCTATCACCGCCTTTCTTTGGAATTGTATTTTTTTCCCTGAAATCCTTTATTTCGTCGCTGAAATAAAACACTCTCGTTGATCCAGGGGCTTGCCAATAAGATAATAATCCCTGGTCTCTCCAATTTTTTACTGTACCTGGTACAACTCTAAAATAATCTGAAACTTCCTGCTGTGTCCATAAATCTTTCTCCCATAATTTTTCGTCCATGAAACTGTACCTCTTTCAACATAATATGACAATTGCCAAAAATGGCATGTCCATACCGCTCTGGGCGGTCTTGTGGGGCAGAGGTAAGCCCCGTAGTTTAACGAGATGACACTCTCTTCAGAAAAATTTCGATAAAATAAAAATACTTTGTCCCCGGACTATCAAAAAAGTACAATATAGCCTATAGGTGTGATGATATATTCTCACAAGTAAAAAATTAAATTAGAATAAATTACTAATAGATAACTACTCACTACTATCCAGTCCCCGTAGAAAATCTAATCTCTTTCTATACAATCTCTTTCTATAAGTATCATAATCTATGCCTATGCGACTTGCTTCTTCACTTCGAGTTCTATCTCCTTGGAGGACTTCAAGATCGTCTTTTTCAAAGAATTCTACCATTTTTTCATATAACTCCTTTGCCAGATACAATTGCTCTGGGGATTTTTTTTCAACAAGTCCGTCTGAAAAATCAAATCTTTCCAGATGTGATAGTGAGTATCGCCATTTTTGGCTAAATGTGTCTTCATGATCGTCTGGGAAAGAGACTTTTTTATTTTTATTATTCAGCCGGTTATGCTTTTTTATTATATTCAGCAGGCTCAAATTGGCATAATGGGTCATAAAAGTTGATAATTTCCCTTTTGCCGGGTTGAACTTCTCGTAATGTTTTTTCGACACAAATGTTTCAAAGATATCGTGTAAAAGGTCTTCAGGGTCTATGTTGTATAGTACTGTTAAGTATCTCACTTTTCTTTTAATGCTCCCGTTGATTTCAAATTTTCCTTTACTAAATAACGCCCATTCAAGATTTTTGTATGCCTCAGCCAGCAATTCATTTCTATCCACTGACCTTGATTATAGTCCCTCGTGGAAGAATAACTTCACTGATACCCAAATACTGGCTAAATTGTTTTACTGCCGTGATAAAATCACATATTTTAATCTCTTGAATAAGGTCAAAAATATCCCAACTGCCTTCACACTTCTTGCTGAAACAGGTAAAACGAACCTTTCCTCTGGCAGTGTGTAGATAAAATGACGACTTTGAATCTGAATGGAATGGGCAACTCGCCACATAGAAATCACCTGACTTCTTAAAATCTATTCCTAACCCTTGGGCAT
>JAFCZV010000558.1 GCA_019314155.1 Deltaproteobacteria bacterium | reverse complement strand
CCCCATGGGAGAACCGGCTTCCACAGCCAGACGCGCAGATACATCCGGCGAAAGCACACGATTTTTGTACTCCTGTGAAGTCTTTTCAAAAAGCTCCCAGCTGGGCATGCTCACGACCCGTGCGGTAATACCTTTCTCTTCAAGACGCTGTTTGGCTTCCAGGACAATATGAACTTCCGATCCCGTACCGATGAGAATAATGTCGGGTTTGCCGTCACAATCGGCAAGAACATAGGCACCTTTTTTCAGACCGTATTCGGAATTATTTGGTTTCAGCACCGGCAGTTTTTGGCGGCTGAGAATCAGCGCCACAGGACCGTTTGTCGTTTTGAGTGCCTGACGCCAGGCCTGAGCAGTTTCCAAAGCATCTCCAGGACGTATCACCGTACCATTGTGAAGATACATACCGGACATTATCCCGCCCATGGCATGTTCCCGGACACCAAAACGGATATTTCGGCCGTCGTAAGCATCTTTTTGGAACTCATGGGAACACTCCATAAACGTTTTGTTTGAAGGTGCCAAATCCGCAGAACCACCGATCAGTGTCGGAAGTCTTGGGGCAATGGCATTCAGGACTTTACCGGATGCCGCCCGGGTTGCGATGGGACCCTCCAAAGTTGAAAAATCCGGGATATCCTCATCCCATCCTGTGGTTAGAAAGCCGCTCATGGCATCCACCCATTTTTTTGCCATATCCGGAAATTTTTTATTAAAGACCTGATATTTTTCCAGCCATTCGGCTTCGTCTTCTTTTCCGGTTTCAACACATTTTTTGAATTCGTCCAGAACTTCATCGGGTATATGAAAGGTGACATTTTCCAGAACACCAAGATTTTTTTTGGTAAGACGGACCTCTTCTTCACCCAGCGGAGCTCCGTGGGCATCGGCGGTGTCCTGCTTGTTGGGGCTTCCAAAGGCAATATGGGTGCGCAATACAATTAAAGACGGCCGATAAGTTTCAGCTTTGGCCGCCTGGAGCGCATGGAAAATGGCATCGATATCATTCCCGTCATCGACTTTTAGAATATGCCAGTTATACGCCTTGAAGCGAAGAGCGACATCTTCTGTAAAGCATATATCCGTGCTGCCTTCTATGGAGATTTTGTTGTCGTCGTAAATGCAGATCAATCTGCCAAGACTCAGATGCCCGGCAAGGGATGCAGCTTCAGAAGAGATCCCTTCCATCATATCTCCGTCCCCGCACATCACGTAGGTGTAATGGTCAACAATCTCATGCTCGTCCCTGTTAAATCGGGCGGCAAGATGTCGTTCCGCCATGGCCATGCCCACCGCATTGGCAAAGCCCTGACCCAGAGGACCGGTTGTGGTCTCCACTCCCGGAGTATATCCCAATTCCGGATGGCCGGGGGTTTTGCTGCCCCACTGACGAAAACTCTTTAGATCATCGAGGGTAACCCCGTACCCTGAAAGATGGAGCAGGCTGTAAAGGAGCATGGAGGCATGGCCGCCTGAAAGCACGAAGCGATCCCGATCGAGCCAGCCGGGGTTTTCAGGGCTGTGTTTCATAACCCGCGTCCAGAGGACGTAGGCTGCCGGAGCAAGGCCCATGGGTGCACCGGGATGTCCGGAATTGGCCTTTTGAACCGCATCCATGGAAAGTGTACGGATTGTATTAATACAAATTTCATCAATGTTTACCCGGCTTTCAGACAAGCCTTCACTCATGATTCATTTCTCCTTTTTCCAGAAAGCAGTGAATTGTGAACAATAAATGCCGATTAAAACGCTCTTAAAAATTCCGGTTTCAGGTCTATCTTGCCCGCAAGGGCATTATCAATCAAGTTTAACGTCTTTGCTTTGTCTTTTGGTAATCTTGCCTTGATGGGAAGGTAATTTGAAGCGTGATTGGCATGGAAAAGCCCTTTGGAAAGCTCAGTGCCGGCGATCATGTTTTTGAGCTCATTCAGCATCTCATCCGGTTCAAGAAGGGGAAATTTTCCATCGACGCAATCCTGATGTAACGGTGTTCCGGGAATGAGCATAAGGGTCAGTGCACCCACATATTCCGGGTCTATGGCGGAAAGGACCCGTCCGGTTTCCCGGGCATGTACATGAGATCGCTTCTTGCCGGCAATCCCCAGCAGCACCGTAATAGACAGTTTCATCCCTGCCGCCCTTGCCTTTATCCCCATTTGGATCATCTCTTTTGATGTTGCGTAGAGGATACCCAGACCATGGGCTTTCAACGCTTTGAGTTCGTCAAGGGTTTTCATTTTAAGGCTTTTGCAATTGGCATATGCACCCACCCGTGTTACCCAGGGAAGCTGTTTCTCAATTTCCTTTAAAATATTCATCAGTCTTTTCTGGGGAACAATCAACGCATCACCGTCACAGAGAAATACCCGGCGCTGGCGCCCGCAATGATTTGAAGCAAACGCGATATCCTCCATAATTACGGAATCCGGTTTTATTCGAAAGCGCTCCCCTTTGTATGCGCCACAGAATGTACATTTGTT
>JAFCZV010000102.1 GCA_019314155.1 Deltaproteobacteria bacterium | reverse complement strand
CCCGTGCGATCATCTCCTGAGTCGCAGGACATATGGATGCCGCTATCGGATCCGCCATCTTTTTTGGCTTCGCGACCTTTTCTTTTTTTACGTCTGACATTAGAGGTTCCTCCTCGTATTTTTTATGCTCTTTTATGTATCCTGTTAAGACTTTCCAGCATTTTATCCAGTTTCGATTTCTGCTGGGCTGCCGGCGTCATGGAGACTTCGCCGGCTACGGCCTTATGCTTGGCCGAAAGTGCTTCACGTTCTTTTGCACGCTTCTCTCGGATCGCTTCTTCTTCAGCCTCTTTTTTTGCCCTGGCTTCGGCCTTGGCTTCAGCTTCGGCTTTGGCTTTGGCCTCGGTTTCGGCCTTTGCCTTGGCTTTGGCCTTGGTTTCTGCTTCAGCTTTGGCTTTGGCTTCCGCTTCAGCCTTTACTTTGGCATCCGCTTCGGCTTTGGCTTTGGCCTCGGTTTCGGCCTTTGCTTTGGCTACCGCTTCGGCTTTGACTTTGGCTTCCGCTTCGGCCTTGTCTACTGCTTTTTCTTCTTTCTTTGGTGCTGCCTTTTTGGCAGGCTTTTTCGCAGGTTCAGCCTTCTTTTCAGCCTTTGGTGCCGCCTTTTTCTTCGGTGGTGCTTTCTTGGGTTCCTCTCCCTCAATGGTCAGATCCAGTTCCGGTGCAAGGGAGGCATAATCGATATCCACGTCGTCAAGTTGTTTGCTTATGGGAGCAACATCTAAAGCACTTCCGCCGTCCAGCCCAAAATCGATAAACGCCTGGGTGAGCCGTATGGCTTCCGGATGACGCATGATCAGAACACTGCCGCCTGACAACAGATAAATGACGGCAGTCACAGCTTCCATAAGAATGCCGCGTCTTTCCGGATCACCCAATGTAGGTGCTTCATCGATCGTCTGCTTGGCTTCTTTGCACTTCCAGACCTCGTTGGCGATATTATTGATCATCGGTAACTGAAGCTTGTCGTCACCCTGGGTCAGGGCCGCCATACTGAGCCTTTCCATAACAGAATACGTATATTCCAGTCCGTAACCCAGGCCACCGGTGGTGGGGTCGACGATCAACCGATCCAACGGCATCCCCAGATTTCCAAGAAGGATATTGACTTGCTTGGCGAGATTAATATCAATGGGTGAGGATGAAATTAGGGTGTGCCCATATCCCATGGCACTGGCCCCGATTCCCTTATGGTTCTTATCCTCAACAGGCCCAATAACCAGATTGGCGCCATGGGTCTCTTCTGAAATCTTCTTTAAGACCGCTTCATCTTTCTCAATGTCGCCGGTTCCCCAGACAATCAGCGGCACGTCGACGGCGTCAAGGACCTTTTTAACCGTGGCCGCTGCATCTTCAGGGCTGGTGTCCGGACCGTTCGGATCGGTACTTTTGAGTTGTAACACGATTATCTTGGCCCCGAATTCATCAACACATTTTTTGGCCCATTTAGCCGGATCTGAAAGAACATCCTTAAAATGGCTTAACGCAGCTTCCGGCCACTCATCCGGCTCCATATCCCAAACTTCCATTGCAATAACCGGCTTGTGCGGCATGTCCCCTTCAAAATTGTAAAAAGGATAGCATGCCTGACCACCGACGGTAACGGCGTTATCGCCTTTACCCAAAGTGATTTCTTTTATGGTGCCGGTATAAGATTCTTTGTATATTTCCAAACCCAATGTTACCTCCTTTACATGACAAAATGTTTAGTGTTTGAGGTTTATCACATTGCAACCCTGTCAATCAGCCCTAAAGGGGCAACTGCATTAAAAGCCCCGGGACTTCAGAAAAAAACAACCCTCCTTTCATAAAATGAATTTGGTTATTAAACTATCTACAACGGTAGATTTATGGCCGTTGATCATAAGCCTCTTGCTGGTAAATTGAAGGTGTTTAACAAACATAATTATTTGCAACAAAAAAGGGGTGTTATAATATTTCATGCAAACAGGAACTTAACCTAGAGCATGCCAAATATCGTTTTTTATATTGAGATTGATTATTTGTCAATAGATGAGTCAAAATTACTTAACTCAAATGAAGATAAAGCTAAAACTCAAGGGCTTTGTTCCCATAGGAATAAACACTCTCTCTATGCGGGTTCATTTTATCGCCGATTAGTCATTGACGAACACCTCTTATCCGGCCGGCGTATCGAAAATACAGGTTAATTCCACCACTTCACCGTCATATTCAGTGGCAGTTTTATAGGGCAAGCCTTTAAACAGTTTTATCATCCCCTCGTTTCTGGGCAAGGTGTACGCAACCAGGCCTGAAATTCCATTCTCCCTGGCAGCTTCAGACAGTTTTCGGATGATAATCTTGCCCAATCCTCTTCCCTGCCATTCTTTGCTCACTGAAAATGCGACTTCTGCAATGTTTCTGGCAGGATCCAGCAGATATTCCCCAACAGCCACGACCTTTCCGAAACCAAATTCCCCCACCACCGCCAAAAGCGTTAAATTCTTGATGTAGTCGATGTGGAACATACTCTCCAAATCGTCACGGACGAATCTGCTTCTTGCCTGAAAAAATCTGGAATATATGTCATCTTTATCCAGATTGTAAAAATGTTCCTGAATTCTTCTCTCGTCCACCGGTTTTGCCGGCCGAATTGTGATGGATTCACCGGCAATCTCCCGTGTCTCTTCCAGCTTGATCGGATATATGCCATGTAACGATTCCGACAGACTGCGCTCGGCGCTAAGCAGCCCCATCTTTCTGGCCTCAAAAAAAAGCTCTTCACGAAAATCCGGGTGGGCGATGCTGATCATGGCCATGGCCCGTTCCTGCAAACTTTTCCCAAACAGGTTTACAGCCCCGTATTCGGTCACAACGTATTGAACATCGCCCCTGGGCACAACGATGGCGGTATCATTTAACATCGGAACGATCCGGCTTGTTTTGCCATTGGTGGTTGTCGAGGTAAACATCAGGATCGATTTGCCGCCTTCAGACCTGGATGCGCCCCTGATAAAGTCGAGCATTCCGGTCACACCGGAAAAATGGTTGTAAGAGAGTGCATCGGCGGCAACCTGGCCGGTCAGATCCATGGTCATGGGCACGTTCATGGAGATCATTTTGTTGTGACGGGAAATAACACCGGGATCGTTTACATAATCCGAAGGATGAAATTCAATGGCCGGATTATCATCTAAAAATTCGTAGAGATTTTGGGTGCCGATAGCACTGCTGGCCACAAGTTTTCCGTCGTTGAATCCTTTCTTCCGGTTGGTAATCACGCCCATTGAAACAAGGCGCATGATGTCGGTGGTAAGGTACTGGGTGTGAACGCCGATATCGTTCTTGTCGGAAAGTGCTAGAAGGGTGGCCTGGGGGGTTGTGCCGGGGCTGAACTGGATGGTTGAACCGTCGTCAACAAGCCGAGCAATAAGGCGGCCGATAAGATTGGCGGCATCGAGTTCAGGAAGTTCTCCGACGGTGAGAAGCGCTTCTTCGTGCTCAACAATCGCGTCCACATCGTTAACATGAATAAAGCTTCTGCCCAACACCCGAGGCATCCGGGAATTTACCTGGGCAATGACGAAATCGGCGGACATTGCCGCCGCAAGTGTTATATCCACTGAAATACCCAGGCTCATCCATCCGAAGTCGTCCGGTGGAGAAACCTGGATCAGTGCCACATGAATTGGAAGGCGTCGGGTTTCAAAAAGGCGGGGCACTTCCGAAAGGTTTATGGGCGTGATAAACCGCATGTTCTTTGCAAGACTTTTCGGTTTGGCCGATCCCAGATAAAATGACCGGATATTAAAGCTCTGGTCCCTGGTCTCATCTGCAATCAGCGTCAAAGGTGTACTTTCCAGACTCAACAGGCGGACAATCTCGATGTCGGTGAACGTATCCGCTGCTTCAGCAAGCTCTCTGACCAGATATTGGGGCTCACCACATGATGAACCGATAAAGACCCGCTGACCCGCCCGAATCAACCCGACGGCGTTTTTTCCGGAACACCGTTTTTCAACATAATTGTCTGCCCAATAAGTTGATACCGCCATACAAATCTCCCATATTTTTTATCGTTGATTATCCATTGACGGTTTCGTAAAAAGTCTTTCGTAAGCGTCAAGAAAGAACAGCGCAATAGCGATTTTTATATTTTGAACGGGTTGCACACGTTCTTAATATTTAACTTATGCGGCCGTTATTATCAAGAAAAAGATGGCCCTGTTTAGTGGTTTGGTTTTTACGAAATGTATATTTCGGCAAGATTCACAAATTGGAATAAGAACTGGTGTCATATAACGGAGATATTCTTTGAACTTATATAGATTTGAACTTATATAGAAATGGTGTAATTCTGAATAAACATATCCAGTAGATTCGATTGGTCGTGACTTAATTCAGAAAATTGAACACCCAGATGCCTCATTTTAAAATCACTGAAAGGGGACTTATTTTCTACATGGATATCTGAAATCTTGTTGCAGGGAACGTCTTTCAGATGAAAACCATGGCCGCTTAAAAATATATCCAGCAGAAGGGATCCATGCATTTGTTCGCTACCGTTGATGTACACAAAGGCAAGCCCCCCCTTGCTGATGTTTTTTATTTGACCCAGTTTTGAAGCGCCGTTCTTTAGCAACGCATATACGCCTTGTTTCACCAGAAACCGTTCATGCAACCTTCTTTCAAAGATCATTTCAGTATTTTCCATGCCTTATCCTTATCGGTCAATATAAATCAACTTATAAACATAATTACGAAACCGTAAATGTTTTGTCAAGATCGGACTCGGAAAAAGTCTTCCACGAAGCACATTGAGTCCCGCCCATGGAAGTGTTGAGGGTGTTCATACGAATGTTTATCTTTTTAAAAACTCTGCCAGACGTCACACGTTAAAAAATATGACTTTTTACAAAAATTATTAATTATTTACAAAAAAATATATTGTGTGTCAATAAAAAAATACCACAATATATGGGAAATATTGACCCACCAACCTGGCCGGGCCAATGTGATTCAGCAAAAAATTATCTATACATTAAAAAAATCAGATTGCTAAATTGGCCTAAACATTGCTATATATCAGCACAATTAAAACTTTCATTATACAAAAAGGATTAAACCCTTGACACAGAAACCTGAAATGGAGCGAAACAAATGAACACATGTCTATTTTGCGGCTTGACACATCGTGTCGGATTTATTTCAACCCGTTTTGCAGGGACAGACGGCGTCTCCCTGGAAACGGCTAAATGGGCGGACGTTTTTCAAAAGGAAGGATTTTCATGTTTCTACTTCGGCGGTGAGCTGGATCGTCCTCCGGATTGCTCATATCTGGTTGAAGAGGCGCATTTCATGCACCCGGATATCAAAAATATTTACAGCCACTGCTTTGGCATTCATAAACGAAAGCGGCACATTACACAAAAAATTCATACTATTAAAGAAAAATTAAAGGACGAACTTTACGCATTCATCGAAAAATTCGGCATCGATCTTTTAGTTCCGGAAAATTCACTGACTATACCGTTAAATATTCCCCTCGGTCTTGCCATTACTGAGCTTATATCCGAAACGGAAATACCGACAATCGCTCACCATCACGATTTTTTCTGGGAGCGACAGCAGTTTCTCACAAACTCTGTCTGGGAGTATTTAAACATGGCCTTTCCGCCGCATCTTCCGTCCATACAACACGTAACCATAAACTCTTCCGGAGACAATCAGCTGAGTCTCAGAACCGGTATTTCCGGGACCATTATTCCCAATGTCATGGACTTTGAAAATCCGCCTCCTCCGGTGGATGATTATGCATCAGACGTACGAAAAGCGCTCGGTGTGGAAGATGATGAACTCCTGATTCTTCAGCCAACCCGGGTAGTAAAGCGCAAGGGGATCGAACATGCCATAGAGCTTGTCCACCGGCTGGGAAAAAAAGCCAAGCTGGTCATTTCACACGCTTCCGGCGATGAAGGCTATGATTATGAACAACGAGTCAAAGAATATTCAAGGCTTTTAAATGTTAACACCCTGTTTGTTTCGGATATTATCAATGAGAGGAGAGGGCGTACCAAGACAGGGAAAAAAATTTACACCCTGAACGACATTTATCCCCATGCCGATCTGGTCACGTATCCCTCGACTTTTGAAGGGTTCGGCAATGCCTTTTTAGAAGCCGTCTACTTTAAAAAACCGATCGTCGTAAACAAATATTCAATCTATACCTTCGACATCGAGCCAAAAGGGTTTCTTACGGTGGAAATCGACGGGTTCGTGTCAGAGGATACTGTTCGCATGGCCAGGACGGTTTTTGAAAACCCCGGATTTTGTAAAAAAATGGTAGATACGAACTACGAAATTGCAAAACGCTGTTTCTCTTACTCGGTTCTCCGGCAGAAACTCCGGAACCTCATTTATGACGGTGTTGCCTGCAATCCCGAAAATATGAGAAGTTAAGGCTTGCCAACATGTCAATATTGCTTTAAATCGTTAAAAAACTTTTCTGCGAAACTTTATAAAATGAATCATATACAAAATAAGCTCACACATGGACTTAAAACCGGCACTCAAAAAGGATTGCTCGGATTTGTCTGGATGCTCAAAATTATTGTGCCCATATCCTTTCTGACGGTCCTTCTTGAATACAGCGGCTGGGTAAACAAAATAAATTTTATCCTTGAACCCTGTATGAACCTTCTGAGTCTTTCCCCCATCGCCGTCCTTCCACTGATCGTCGGGATGCTTACAGGCATTTACGGCGGCATCGCTGCCATGGTGGTACTCCCCTTAACCACCAATGAAATGACATTGATCGCTATTTTTCTTCTC
>JAFCZV010000101.1 GCA_019314155.1 Deltaproteobacteria bacterium | reverse complement strand
GCGGTCTCCCCACTGCTAAGTCATTGAAATAACGAAGCCACTCCGCCAATATCGTTGCACGGGGAAGCGCATCCCCTGAACACGTACCGATTTTTTTCTCGCTCAATTGTAGCGGATATTAAGCGGTTAGGTTTGCACTTTCTGACAAAGATGTGTAAGAATATGAAAAATGGAATTTGAATAATGGATAACAATCGTAAAAGCAGAACACAACAGAAAAATGAAGACAGAGCCTTGCAGATGCTTGGTCAAGAGCTTGTGGATTTGTCATCCCAACAGCTTCAAAATATAAAAATTCCGGATGAGATCCTGGAGGCTGTCCGATTCGCGCGGAAAATAACGCGTCACGGGGCAAGGCGAAGACAGATTCAGCGTATCAGGGCGCTCTTGCGGGAAGTTGACGTGGAATCCATTCAGAATGCCCTTAAAACTATAAAGCACGGCTATAATCGACAGACCCTTGCCTTTAAAAATATAGAAAAATGGCGGGATGACCTCAAGGAAGGAAACAAAGCTCTCATCGAGGAAATTCTCAGCATCTGCCCGGATGTGGAACGGCAGCGCCTGACGCAGCTCGCACGAAACGCAAACAAGGAATATCTATCCGGAAAGGGCGTAAAATCTTCGAGGATACTTTTTCGTTATCTGAGCCGGATTTCAGATCCTTTGTCTTTTTCGAAAACCGATGAAGAATAAACCGGTTCTATTAAAAGGACAAATCGAACCCGAAGGATGCTATGAAGCGCTGTCCAGTTGGTGTTCCAGAGATCAGGTTTATGCAGAAGGTTGCAAAACCTTAATTACACGATCCTCGCCGGCAAGGTCGACCAGTTCCCGATTCGTGGCCCGGGATCCATCAGCATTACGAACCACCTGGCACAGGGGTTTGGCGAAAGTCTTCCGATTCCTTACCCCAGACGCTGAAACAACGAGACGGCCTGAGGCCAAGCGGAGGATGGAGCCAGGGGGAAACATCCCCATCTTATTAACAAACACTTGGAATAGATCCGGGTCATAGGCCTTGCCGGTATGGGCGGCCATACGTGCCAGAGCGTCAGGATGCGACAAAATGGGCCCCTTGCCTGGCCGAAAACGGGTCAGAATATCGTAGTCGTCTGCGATGTGAATGATCCGGGCGAACAGGCTCGGGCGTCCCTTTGGGCTGTTGTAGGAGCGATGGTGCTCGGCCACAGCCAGTAGACGCCGAACTTTGGCTTCGTGGAAACCCCGCTGCCGCATTAGGGAGCTCAAACCAGCTGTGGTGTGGCGTTCGAACGGCACCCAGTAGCCGTCTTCCTTTAATGAGTAGCCCACATCGTGGAACATGGCTGCTACGCCCAAGTCACTCAAAATGGCATTGGAGAAGCCGGCCGCTCCACCGATAAGCAGCGATAGATTGGTTACCATCAAGGTATGCCGGGCATAATGGGGCAGCCGCCGGTCGTGATCCCGTGCCAGGTCGGCGATGCTTGCAGACCGGCTGGTGTCGATCATTTCATTTGCCAGACGGCGAACCGGAAGGGGGTTTGGAAGGCGGTTCGCGGACAGGTTGCGATAGGCTTCGGCGATGACGCTTGCGCTTTGTTGATAGACCTCTTTGAATTCCCGGTCCATCTTATGAATCTTCTCTCCCTTCATACGGAAGGAGAAGATTCCATGCAGCTCTATGGAGCTCATCCCATTTTCGTTTAATTTTCTCTGGAAAGACATGCGCGGCGATTTCCGGGCCGGTGGCTCGATGATCATTCCAACCAAGATCAGAATTTGTTTTTCGGTTATGACGTCGTTGAACGAAATACCGCCGATCCGATGCCGGCGAAGATCTGCACCGACGGCTTCAACGTGTTCCGAGGCGATCTCAAATCGTATCCGGACATCATTCACATAAACCTGATCCTCAACACATACGAGGTGTACGGTTCCAAGCAGTTTGCAAAGGCTTTCCAGAACGCTTCGAAAATCCTGGACCGGTTGCTCGAAGACAACGTTATCCATGGAATGGATGTGTGTCATACGCAGCAGGCCATAGAGAATTTTTGCAAACTGTTCTCCTTTTTCCCGTACCTGGCGCGAGATTTCCCTGTCCTCTCCAGCATGGGCCTGAGAGAGGGCTGTACCCAGCTGAACTTGCGCGTTCCGAATCTCATCAGCCATCGGGAACCTCCATGCCCAGCCGCCTTTGGAGGACCAGAGACTTCATGCAGTGGCGGTGGAGTTCCTCGCCGGCGGTCTTTGCAGCCAGGCGGATGTATTTCTTGGCCTGGTCACCGGGAATTTGGGAAAGGCCTGTAACCGCCGCCCATTTGAGATTCTGTCGCCTCGGAAGCATCCGTTGAAGGAGTTTTTTGGGCTGGATCCACTCAACGAACTGTTCTAAAGCGCGGTCTTCCCTGATGGTTACCATGGCCGAACCAAGAGCCTCTACCTCGTGAAGATCCATCTCGTTTCCGGCGGCATTATGCTCCAGTCTTCTTGTTATGTTTGAGAATGCCGAGGGTTCTTTATTGAGCACCAGCAATTTAAGTGCGTGCATACGCACCTCCATGCTGCTCGATTCCAGCAAATTTATCAGGTACCGGCTGACACGTTTGGAGTAGGGCCCCCGTTCCATGAGCGACAGCGCAACGAGCTGCAAATCCACATCAGCCTCGATCCCCATGTCAATACCCATGCGAATGCCTCGGTCCAAATCGATGTCCGACACCACCCGGAGGAGGTCGGCCGCCACCGGAGCTTTTAGCTGATCGATGGCTTTAACCAAGTGGTCCAGTTTATCGGAACCCATCCGTACCAACAGATTTCGGGTCACCAATCGGGCGGTACGGGTCCGTTCGTTATTCAAAATCTCCAGCAACATGGGAACAGGGTCCTCGGGAACCATCTCCACCAGCTCGATCAGCTGTGGCGGCACCTCTTGCAGACCCGCAGGAAAAGAGCGGATGACGCGTACCAGCACATTGACGTCAGAAAAGGCCCGGAGTAGCTCACCCCTGTGTTCGTCGTCTCTTTGATTAAACGGGAGGGTTTGAACAACCCGCATTACTTCCAGAAGGGAAGAAAGCAACCCCTCGGCCGACAGAAAGTTTGCCACCTCCTGGACCATCGGTATGGCTTCTTCCAGCTTCATGGGCTCGACGGGGTTTGCGGCCGTCTCCAGTATTTCCTTCAATAGTCCTACACACTGGTCCGGCAGCGTCAGGTTGGAGACTTCCTCATCCAGCTTTCGCAAGTGCTCCGAATCCATTTCAACGTATCTGATGGATGCCCGTTCGTTGTACACGGGCCAAGGTATGTCAAAGCCATCGGGTGCGGCGGCGTATAACGTAAGGGCTGAGTCAGCGGTATCATCATCTGAATAGATGGTCGTATCCACGTCGACATCGTCGTCCTCCGGGACAAATCCTTCCACCGACTCCACCACGATATGCTTAAATCCGGCCTTCCAGAGCATGACCACAATATCGTCTTCCTGTTGTCGGATTCCAGTGTATCGGATGGAAATGATACCCAAAAACTTGGTCAATTCATTCCACTGAACATCCGGGGTGATGGTCACCTTGCGCACCCCATCACGAAAAAGCCGAAATGACAGGGAACGCTCCCTGTCCCGATTTAGGTAGACGACCTCTGATCCCATCATCATCTCCCATGGCCGAACATCCAGCACCATTTCACCATACTGATCCAGAAAACCATAAAACTTGTCTCGCAGATCTTGTAGAAAAGAGGTGACAGCTTGATTGTCCGGTTCGTAGAGCAAAAAGGATCGTGCAGCCCTGCCTAGGGCAACCAGGGCCATACTGGCCTTGCGCCCCGAAACGGTCATGCCGACCTCCTCCTCGATCTCTTCGCTGTCAGAGCCGGAGGGTATCAGTTGATTTTTTGACTGCGGGAATGCAGCTCCGTTAGGATCGAGTTCTTTACGGGCATCTTTACGAAGGGACGCATCCGCCGAACTCAAGATATCGTCGGAGGGCGGTGCCGACGCATTCGGATTAGAAGGCGTTCCTGGATCGCTTTCGTGGAAGGCATTCTTCAAAGGTATTTTTTTCCCTTTGAAGTTCAATCGGGAACCGTCACCGTTTGTCATGGCAAACACCTTGTATCTTGGCATCATTGAGATGGGTTGTTATTTCGCAACCCATCATACGAAAGGCGTTGAACTGAACCCGCGGTGTCTGGATCGTCTGATATGTGTAGAAATGTAAATCTAATAAAAACTTAAATAATACAGAAGATATTGTGTGTCAAGCTAAAATAACCCCACTATATAGTGGTCCAAGCATTAATTTGCGAAACAGGATGATTGCCAACCGAAATCGTATTTTAATGTGTCTGAAGTAAATATCCGGGTCGAGAGGGCCCGGTTTTTCAGGAGTAAAAATCGACGGGCTGTTGCCCAAATCATTTTTCTCCGGCTCTGAATTTTTTGAAAAATTTTAAGCCCGTTTCAGACGATTCTACTCCCTGATAGAAGGCCGCACCCAGCAGAATTAAACCGAAAAGGGCGTGGTTAAAGCCTTCAAATTTTGTCCAGATCACTTCTTCCGCTCCAGTGATGAGCAAAAACCCCACCAGGGGGCCCAGTATGCCCCTTACCGGCACAATCCGGGAAGCCAGCAAGGCTGTGATACTGAGTGTCAGACTGAACCCGGAGGCCGGACTCACGTAGGAAGTCCGTGCCAGGTAAAGGAGACCGGCCATGGATGCCGGAATGGCAGAAATCATCAGACATGCCGTCTTTACTTTTCGGGTGGGGATGCCGATGGCTTCAGCGGCCTCCTCACTGGCCTCCGTCTCTTTAGAGTAGAGCCCCCATCGGGAACGAGAATACAGCACGTGACACGCAGCGGTGGCCAAAAGCAGAAATGCCGCCAGAATGTTGCAGTGAAGTTTGGATATGGTTTCAGGTATATAAAGCCCTGCTGAACCTCCGGTCAAACTTTCAAGGGTTTCGGAAAGCCTTTGAAAAATAATAAGGATCCCCAGGGTGGCCAGAGAATAGTAACCATGGCCCAGCCCGGCCAAAAGAAGGGCAATGATAAAGGCCCCCATGGCGCTGAACAGGACCGATAGGATTAAAGCCGGAAAAAAAGTAAAGCCCTGTGTGATACTGACACCGAAACAGTACGCGCCCATCCCGAAAAAAGTGGCGTGTCCCAGGCTGATGAGCCCCAGAGAACGTCCCGGGATATCGAAGGATACGGCCATAATCCCGTTAATGATGAGTGAAAAAATAAAAATGCCGAGATACCCTTCACTGAAATAGGCTGCAGAAATTACCAAAGCGGTTAGGATCACAGTCAGAAAAGATATCCGCCATATTTTCATTGCCGCCTCCGGCCTCTTTTGAGTACCAGGTAAATGACCAAAAGACTATAAACGATGGTATCCGTTGACGTAGAGGTAAAGAGAAAACCGGCAAACGACTCTAAAAGCCCCAGAAGCAACCCGGCAACGGCCGGGCCCCGAAGGTTTCCCATACCTCCGGCCACCACGATAAAAAGCGCTTTAAGTGTCAAGTCGAGCCCGTCTCTGGGGCCCAGAGGATACAGGACGGAATAGAAAATGCCGGCCAGGCCGGCCATAATCGTGGCCAGACCGAGGGCGTTCATGGAGGTGATAGCAGGGTGTATTCCGTAAAGAGATGCGGCCTCCTTATCCTGTGCCAGAGCCCGCATGGACCTACCCCGGTCGGTTTTTTTTAGAAAAAGGGCGGAAAGCCCGATGGTGATGGCAGCCGTCCCCATTAAAATCGCTCTCAGGCCCGGAATTTTAAGGTCAAAAAGATTGAAGGTCGGGAAAGAAAAATATGTAGATATGGGCTCCCAGCCCTGCCACCATACAAACAGATCCTCCAGGATGAACGCCACTCCCAGGCTTGCGATTAGAGAGGCCACCACGCTTGCGGACAGGGAAAGGTTGCGGAACGGCGTTACGATGATAAGATGGAGAATGAATCCAAGGCACAGAAAGATCGGTGCAGCCAGGACGGAAAAAACCCACGGAGAAAAGGGATACAGAACCAGAGATTTTTTATAGAGTATCGCCCCCAGTACCGCCAGGCTTCCGTGGGCAAGGTTGAGAACTCCCATTATACCGAATGCCAGGGAAAGACCCACTGCCAGCAGGGCGTATACGCCTCCAAGGAAAAGGCCGCTGATGAAAACTTGAATCACACTTGGTCTTCAAAACGTCGGATGGCCCGAAGGGTTTCAAATTGTGAGAATCTTGGATGGTGTTTAATGCTATCTAACAATATAACCTCCTTAAGATATGATATTTATTCAATCTTGAAAACCTGGTCCTTCCCCGTATGGCGGGATCTAAGATGGGCCATGCCTGCCCCGCATTGCGGGAGCCAAAAACAACGGCTATTCAATCAATCGGTTAAGCTGGAATATTGGAATAATGGAGTGTTGGCGAAATGGGTTTTGAAGCCTGTGATTAAATTTAATACCCAACATTCCAATACTCCATCACTCCATCACTCCATGCTTTTCCCCCCTGAGCCTGGATAACGGTGACGGGCGGTGGCAACCTGAGGCGGCCAAATAATGTGATATTTACCGTCAATGATCTGAGACGGATAGGTGTTGATGGTGCCCACTCAGTTTTCGGCAAAGCTCACCACTCCGCCGATGGTCATGACCTTGAGTTTTTTTAAGGTTGCCATCAGTATCTTTTTGTCGAGGCTTCCGGCCCTTTCAACCGCCTGGGTCGCCACTTCGAATGCCATCATGTAGGCCGGTGCCCATGGAAAGTCATCGAGGCTGATGCCGGAGCGCTCCATGA
>JAFCZV010000100.1 GCA_019314155.1 Deltaproteobacteria bacterium | reverse complement strand
GACCTTCTCTGTTTCGACACCCGCCGAATGCCCTAAGTTTTGTGTGATCGCGCATGATTTGTCCCTAAAAGCCTTCAACCTTCAGTCTATCCACCTGAGTAGTTACGCTCATTTTAGGCATTTTCTTCACTTCCCCGTTAAACACGGGATAAATAGGCATTTTAGTTCACTTCCCCGTTAAACACGGGATAAATAGGCATTTTAGGCATTTCATTTTTAGGCATTTTGTATTTATCACCATTTAACGGGAATCCGGACCGTTTTTTTGGCCTTGTTGGTAAACAGAAGATAACCGTTCTTCTTTCCGTACCCGTAAAGATCTCTGGTAATCTCTACATCTTTTTTACAGTAGTCGATAATCTCGCGTATCCGCCCCTGTTTCCACCAGCGCAGGGCCTGGAGGCCGTCCGCGGTCTTTTTCTTGCCCAATGTTACGCTTGCCAGATGATCCAGAGAAAGTCTGTAGCCTAGGCGCTTATGAACATCTTCAAGAATATCAAGGGTCGAAAGGCTTCCGAAATTGAAATCCGAACATCCACTCAGCACACGAAAATCGAATTTCTTGATATTAAAACCGATAACAAGGTCGCAACCTTTAAGGTGTTCGACAAGTTGAGACATCTGATCGTCCAAAAACTCGAAATATTTGTCTTCCTTAGAATCATAAAGTACGACGCAGCTGATACCCATCAAATCCGCTCGATGCCAGCCGCCAACCTCCTGCGCAGAACGCTGGGTCTCAACATCGAATACACAAAAGTGAATGTCGTGCTCGGCCACGGCGTGTTCCGATTCCTGGAAGGTGCGCCTTTCACCTTTTGCCTGTTTGCGTCTAGCTGCCGATCTTTTCCGAAATCTCCCCTTAAAGCTTGGGGATCTTTTGTCCATATCCTTGGGGATACCTGTTCCGAGCAATGTTAACCCCTTTTTATCGGAGCCGGATTCATCCTTTCGCAAAGGCTCGTCGAATCTAACTTCTTCCATGCTTTCAGAATCACGATCCTTTAGGATTTCTTCGAGGAGGAAACCGGCGGCAGCCTTGTCTATGGGTCTGTTTCCGGAACCGCATTTTGGTGAATGTACACAGGAGGGGCACCCGGATTCACATGGGCATGCACGGATCAATTCAAATGTGTGTTCGAGCAGGTCCCTGGCGCGTTTAAAAGCCTGGAGACTCAGGCCGGCGCCGCCCGGGACTCCGTCATAAATAAAGACCGACGCGCTGCCAACCTGTGGATGAAAGGGGGTGGAAATACCGCCGAGATCATTTCGATCTGCCATCACCAAAAGGGGAAAGATGCCGATCGCAGCATGTTCAATGGCATGGATCCCCCCCATAAAATGTAAATATTTTGCTTCAGCTTTTTTTTGAATTCGGGGGGGAATTTTAAACCACAGACCGTCTGTTTCAAAAATCTGTTCCGGAAGATCCAGGGGTATAACGCTCAATCTTTTTTTAGCATGTATCCGCCATTTTTCATACCCCAACACCTTATCTGTTACTTTAAGTTTTCCAGCATATATGACTGTTTCTGAAATAGTTTTTTCATCATATATATCCAGTATCTCCGTATTTTTTTGTGATCTTACCCGGGTATAATAATCGACTTGGGCCCTGGAAACTTTAACGATCCGCGTATCCAGATCGAGGATGTCCACAAGGAATGTATCTCCTTTATGAAGATAAATAGCTCCGGGATGGGTCTCTTTAAAGGCCCTGAATCCATCGATCTCTCCCTTGCTCCGGCCGGTCTTATTGCTGACAATATTAAAACGGTCTCCCGTCCCTCTCAGGTTGACATGCCGGTGTGGAGCCTGTCGGCTGGAATAGATTTTAGTTCCATCTTCACTTCTTAAAAGATCGCCTTTGGCCTCAAGGCTTAAAACAGCCTTTTTAATATGTTTATGAGACATCATTGGTTCATCTGACTGTATGGGCAGTTCGGCCGCCGCACAGACGATGTGTTTGGATGTGATCTCGTGATTGTATGGGTTGACCACTGCAGCTTCGGGCTCACGGTCAAGAAAATTTTGAGGATTTCTCATAAAATATTGATCCAGAGCATCTTCACCGGCGATAAGCACCAACGCGGACTGCTGTCCGCTTCGCCCTACCCTGCCGCCTCTTTGCCACGTCGCCACAACTGTGCCGGGGTATCCCACCAAAAGACAAAGGTCCAAATCACCGATGTCGATACCAAGTTCAAGCGCACTTGTAGATATCACGGCCAACAGATCACCTTTGGCAAGCCTTGCTTCAATCTCCCTTCGCTCTTCAGGAAGGAATCCCGCCCGATACGCACTAATTCTGCTGGCAAACGGGCCGGATTGACTTCCTGCCCAAATCGCGATCAACTCGGCAAGCTTTCTGGACTGGGTATAAACAATCGTACGCAAACCTCTGTGAAGTGCTGCTTTCAGTAAGAGTATGGCGGTCTGTGCCGGTCCCTGATCCGGATTGATAAATACGACATGTTTCTTCCCCAGGGGCGCGCCGCTTTCTGTGATGGTATCAACCGGTAAACCTGTAAGTTGTTCGGCAAGCTGGGCAGGATTGGACACGGTGGCAGAACAAAAGACAAATTTAGGAGCAGCACCGTAAAAAGAACATATCCTTCGAAGCCGTCTGAAAACCTGGGCCATGTGCGACCCCATGATTCCCCGATAGGTATGAACTTCATCCACCACAACCATATCCAGGGCACGAAAGAATTCTGCCCATTTTAGATGATGGGGCAATAGCGAAAGGTGAACCATTTCCGGATTGGTCAAAAGAATGTTAGGCGGTGTTTCTCTGATACGTTTCCGATGCCAGGCTGAAGTGTCACCATCGTAAATCTCAATTGTGGGCGTAACCATTTTACCGTGGGCTGAAAGTTCCTGAAAGGTACGCAGTTGATCCTGGGCCAGCGCCTTTAATGGAAAAATGTAAAGGGCTTTTGAATCCGGATTTTTTAACACATTTTCGATAACCGGAAGATTATAAACGAGGGTCTTGCCGCTCGCTGTCGGCGTTGCAACAACCAGGTGCCTGCCAGACCTTATCCGATCGACGGCATCCACCTGGTGCCGGTATAGATCATGGATCCCTGAAGATTTTATGATATGGTCTATTTCTTTGGGCCACGGTTTTTAAGGTTTCGAAAAAAAGGGCGCGTGCTCTGGCAGCACCGTATGATGCACCACCTGGCTCCCCAGGCGCTTTGAAGAAATAAGTGACTGGACATACTCTTCTATGGCGTTTTTTTTATGCATAAATTTGAAGAAGGTACGTGTTCACAGGGTTTGCTCCCCCCGCTTCATTGAAGAAAGTGCCCTCATCTTACTTTCTTTACTTGAAAAAATGAAAATCTGGTTATATTATATGCAGACGGTTTCGTAAAAAGTTTTTTGTGAGCGACATCGAGCAATTTTGGAGAAAGATTCATGATGAGTCTGGCGTTAAAAATTGCAAGCTGTTTGAAGGCGTTAGCCCGAGTTCTTGCAATTTAGCCAGGCGAGTCATGGATCCCAAAATTGCTTGCGGAGCGAGCAAAATCAGACTTTTTACGAGATCATCATATGTTGAATTATCATTTATTGCCATATTGCATGGCAAAATCCGCTTTGCAAGAGAAATGAGAAATCGTTATTTTTTTTAAGGTTTATTTATATTATGCTTGACCAAGTTATCGTGTTGACCGTGTTACTTTTTTTGTCCGGGTTTTTCTCATCAGCTGAAACAGCTCTATTTTCCTTGAGTAGAACAAAAGCCAGACATCTCGCAAAAACTAAAGGCAAGTCTTACATTCTTATCAAACAGATGAAGGAGGATCCGCACAGACTCCTCTCCACGGTCCTCATCGGAAACAATATCGTTAATGTGGGCGCTGCAGCTCTGGCAACGTCCATTACGATTGATATGTTTCCGAATTATGCTGTGGGCCTTGCCACAGGTATCATGACGTTTCTGATTCTGGTTTTTGGCGAAGTATTGCCGAAATCAATCGCCACCCGGAACAACATCTTAATTGCGAGAGTGGCCATATATCCGATATATTGGCTTTCAATTCTGTGTTATCCGCTGATTAAATTCCTTAATTTTATTCCCAAGCTCACCGGAAAAATCAAAAAAACACCGGCAGTCACCGAAGAAGAATTGATGACGTTTGTTGAAGTTGTTGAAGAAGAAGGAGAAATTAAAGAAGAAGAAAAGGAACTGATACACAATATTTTTGAGTTCGATGACACCAACGCTTCGGAAATAATGACACCAAGGGGTGACATGTTCGTTATTGAGTGCGACAACAAGTTGAATTTAGAAAATATCGTTAAATCGGGTTTTACGAGGATTCCGGTAATCGAGGATGATGTCGACCATGTCATCGGCATCATCAACATAAAAGCCCTCTTTTTACATAATGTATCGTCAGATGACCCAATCGATGTCCGCAAGATCATGACTAAACCTTATTTTGTTCCGGAAAATAAAAAACTCGACAAACTGCTCTCTCAATTCAAAAAAAGAAAGCATCATATGGCTATTGTTGTGGATGAACATGGCGGCGTATCCGGATTGATCACAATGGAAGATGCCCTGGAAGAGATCGTGGGAGAGATCACCGATGAAACCGACCGGGAAGAACCGCATATTGTCACGCACAAAGACAAAGAATGGATGGTTCTTGGAAAGTCCGATATCGATGAAGTCAATGAGATCGTAGGGATGGAGATCCCTGATTCTAAAGATTATGACACCTTTTCCGGATATGTCTTGAATACCATTGGACGAATTCCCAAGGAAAGGGAAAAAATAACCATCGGCACCTATATCATAACCGTGGAAGAGATGGATGGAAACAGAATCAATAAATACAGGATCAAACAGCAGATATGAAATTCGATCAAATACTTAGAAAGCGCAGATCGATAAGATCGTTTGATTCAAGGCCGGTGAATGAGAAAGATGTCATATCTATTGTCGAAGCCGCACGACTTGCTCCCTCTGCCTGCAACAGCCAGACCTGGCGTTTTGTAACCGTAACCCGTCGTGAAATTATTCGAAAAATCTGTCATGAGGCCATGCGCCCTGTTATTCCTAACAGGTGGCTGGAACAGGCGCCCCTTGTTTTTGTGGGGTGCTCCCAGCTGGATGTTATTGCAAACCGCATCGGCTCAGGCGTCACCGGCATTGAATATTATCAGATCGATCTCGGGATCGCCATGGAGCACATGGTATTAAAAGCCACCGAACTCGGGCTTGGAACCTGCTGGATCGGCTGGTTTGATGAAAGCACCCTCAAAAAAATCCTAACGATACCCAAAAAAATTAAGGTTTCGGCGTTGTTGGCAGTGGGTTATCCCAAAGATGAATCTTCCAGGAAGAGAAAAAGAAAACCGTTGGAGAAGATCGTTTTCTCTGAAAAATGGGGACAAACCTTCACGCCTTGACACGCTCTACATATTCCCCGGTTCTGGTGTCTATTCGAACAAGTTCTCCCTCTTCAACAAAGGGGGGAACCTGAATTGCATAACCGGTTTCAAGTGTCGCAGGCTTTGTATCACCGGAAGCCGTATCTCCCTTAACCCAGGGATCAGATTTTACAACCTTTAAATTTACAAAAATAGGCAGTGATATTCCGATGGGTTTTTCTTCAAAGAAAAGGACATTGCAAACCGTATTTTCTTTTAAAAAGTCGACAGCTTCGCCCACCTGATCTTTGTCAAGAAACTCCTGTTCATAGTTCGACGTGTTCATGAAACAGTATTGCTCTCCGTCTGAATACAGGTATTCCATTTCATGCTCTTCGAGGTTCGCTTCATTGAATTTATCACTCGATCTAAACGTTCGATCAAATTGAGCGCCGCTCACCATATTTTTAAGCTTACACTTGTAATAGGCTTTGCCTTTGCCGGGTTTTGTAAATTGAAATTGCACCACCACATACGGGGCTCCGTCGATTTCAATTTTCAGGCCTTTTCTAAGATCACGGCTGTCATACATAAATTATCGCTCCTTTATCTTTTATAACCTTTTTTGGTTTCGTAAAAAGTCCGTTTTTTACGCTAACGTTGCAAAAGTCGAGGGTGCTGCAAATCCCCCCGATAACGGGATCTTCGTTTCACTACGAGAGGCGTAAAGGGTGAAGCTGTAGTATTTTACCGCAAACCCTTTACAACGAAGGAGTTGCGGTGCCATCGGCTTTCCCATTGGGTAAATAACATGGCTGTTTCCAATATTTTCATGATGTCACTTGGGGTCAATTCCATCCAAGCAGAGAAAAAGTCTGGAAATGCTGACCATTAAAGTCATTAAACTCATTTTGCCATGTTATTTATGCAACCCGGGGCCGAGAAAATTCTCCGCCCGGCGCACCGCATCGATGAAGCGTTCGATCTTGTTATAGTCTTTCTTGAACCGTATTGACCGTCCTTGAGCGTCCACAGCATTGGTCCCTGTGCAGCTGTCGACGCCGGCTGGTTGAACATGCACAATACCGTCAAATACATTATCGGGGGTAATTCCTCCTGCCAATATTACGGGGATGCGGCATTGTCTAACCAGCTCAGCGGCCACATCCCAATCACAGATCTTGCCGGTGATGCCGACAAAACCTTTGACCGGCTGATGGTCTGACAACGATCCTGAGCCCTTTGCAATGAGCGTGTCCGTTAAAAAATAATCGCTGACCGGCTCGAACATCCTTGCCAAATCCAAGGTCGCAAAATCATCGGCAATGCCGGGTTGATGTATCGGAATAGATCGCATGATTTCGATCTCAGGGAATCTTTTCTTAACGTTCTTTTGCAGTAATACGAGTTCATCCCAGGT
>JAFCZV010000557.1 GCA_019314155.1 Deltaproteobacteria bacterium | reverse complement strand
TCGGTAATGGTCAACTATAACTATATTCTTTCGGTATTGTCAGATCCTCTTGGACTGGGCTGGGATATTTTCGGGACCGCAAATTATCCGTTTAGTCCCTTTCATCCAGAGTGGATCCCCATGATCCAGGGGATCCTTTTACTTATAGGGCTTTATTTAGGCTTAAGTCGAGGATTTCTTGCAATTAAAAATATAGTGAACGATCCTGTCACAAGGGGAAAGGCCATGATCCTTCCGTCTCTGTTCGCGCTTTTCGTGATCAATATATTACTGAAACTTTATATGGGATGATATTTTATGTCCGGTTGCCGTAAATAAGGAATGAGACCACCGTTATATGCCACATTGGCATCCATTTCTTAAACCTGAACCATTCAAAATTTGCTCCGTGAGCTAGCCGCAGAACACAAGGCGACACAAACGAGAAAACGATAAAAGATGTAACAAATTGATTTAGAACAGCTGCCGTAACTATGTCTATCTTTTAAGCAGTCGGTTGATTATTCCTTTTTTGGATGGATCTATAAAGACAACGCTGGGAACGCCTTTGATCTCAAAGTGCTTCACCAGGCGTTTATGTAATGGATTTCCCTTGCGGGTGAGATCCACCTTGACCATGATCACGTCCGTTTTTGACAAGTGGACGACGTCAGGATAATGAAAGGTGACTTCGGCATCTACGACCTCATTTTTGGCGGCAAAAGAAACGACCTCCCTTTCAAGTTCCTCCAGTCAGTCCTCAAAATAAAACAACGAGATCCGGATCTGATATTGCCATTAACTGTCCAGACCTATACTTGATTTGACAGAATCGAAAACCGAGTCATGACTTCAGTTGACAGATTGTTATCTCTTAATATCTAAAAACACAATCTCACGGCTTTTAGCCAACGTCAAGATACATAACAGAAATCGCCACAACTTATGTTTTGCGATACCTTTTGAATATGTCAGAAAATCAAGCTCATGATAACGTGACGAAATTAGAGTTAGATCAGCCACTATAGTTTGGTGATACGGCATTATGTTATTACAGAAAAATCAAGCACTTGATAGTATGACGTAATTGCAGGTGTCACCACTAAACAACCGTATTATCAATCCCTTTATCTTTATGACGCATCTACTCTTATTTAGCCAAATCGACGATCATCCTGCCTTTTTGCTTTCCTGCTAAAATGCGATCTATTTCGGCATCCAACTCTTCAAGTGAGCAAACGGAAGTCTGTCGATCCAGAATAGTCAGTTTCCATTCATTGGCGATTTTATCCCATGTCCTGCGGCGAAAGGCCATAGGGCAACTCTGTGAGTCAATACCGACAACCGTAATACCCCTCAATATGAAAGGGTAGACGTTAATATGCAAATCAGGCGACGCCACGTTACCGCAGCAGGTAACGACGCCATACGGTTTGGTGGACCGAATGGCTGTTGATAGAATTTCACCCCCCACCAAATCTACTACACCTGCCCAGCGACCAGGTTTACCGGAAGTATCGGTTGCCTGCTCTCTGGAGATGACTTCCTTTGCCCCAAGATCGATAAGAAACTGCTTTTCATTCAACTTTCCAGTTACTGTGACCACTTGGTATCCTATTTTGGCAAGCATTGCCAAAGCGAAACTGCCAGTTCCGCCAGTGGCACCCGTAACTAATATCTCTCCTTTATCGGGGGTGATGCCATGCTCAAGTAGTTTAAGAATTGTCCGGAAGCGGTGTAAGATGAGCACCTAAAGATCATCCGATCAATTTCGCTGAAAGATTGATTTCTGTACCGGCAAAAAGTCTTGAAATTGGGCATTTCTCCTTGGCTTTTTTAGCATATTGAGCAAATTTATCAGTATCCAGGCCGGGTACCTCTGCTTCACAATCTAAGTCAATACTGGTAATCTTCGGGCCGTCATCTTCTCCCAAATGAATTGAAGCCGTTGTCTGTACGCTTGTAGGTGTAAAATTATCCGCACTCATGATAGCGGCAAGGTACATTGAAAAGCATCCAGAATGGGCAGCCCCAACAAGCTCTTCAGGATTTGTGCCTTTGCCCTCTTCAAAACGCGATGCAAATGTAAAAGGGCCTTCAACTTCACCATATTTCATTACGCCTTTGCCTTCTTTCAGCGTGCCATTCCATCTGGCAGTTGCTTTACGTGTCGCCATATTTTCCTCCTGTTCAGGTAAGGGGTTATACCGTTAATATTTGATTTTCGTTTGCGATTTTTTCAGGGGGCTGTCTATCTTTTTAAATCTGGTGTCATCGCTCTGTCACTCTCCGGCCGATCGCTGGATAGACTATTATAATCACTATTCAAAACATTAGACATAGTATGAACTATGAACTCATTACTCGGACCTGGGCAAATTGTCGGTGACCGTCAGGCGAACCATGGAAACCAAATCCACTCTGTTTTGCACCGACCCAGGGGGCATTGCCACCACCAACACCTTGGTTGATCCCGACCATTCCGGCTTCAATTTGATCGGCAACACTTTGAGCATGCCTTTGTCCGAATACAACTGCACCGAGTCCATAAACAGAGTTGTTGGCTCTTTGGACAGCCTCTTCAAGGTTGGTGTATCGGCTCATTGCCACAACAGGACCAAAGGTTTCTTCCTGTTCCATGATCATTTCCGGGGTGAGATCCGCAATGACTGTTGGCTGGATATACCGTTCTGGTTGCTGGGA
Source organism: Deltaproteobacteria bacterium (assembly GCA_019314155.1). GTDB lineage: Bacteria > Desulfobacterota > Desulfobacteria > Desulfobacterales > UBA11574 > JAAXQD01. The sequence goes on along the minus strand of JAFCZV010000557.1, from coordinate 1,008 downwards.
GCCTCCAAGAAGGATTCTTGCACCTTTGGACTCAGCATCCCTGATATGGTCTATTATCATGGCGTGTTGATCTGAGTTGATGATGGGGCCAATGTTCACACCAGGCATATTCCAGGGGCCTGTTTTATATCTGGATGCCACTTCCACAACCTGTTTTTCGAAGGTATCCGCAATCTTTTTATCCACATAAATCCTTTCTGTGGATGTGCACATTTGACCCGCGTTTTCAAATGAGCTTGCAACGGCAAAACGGGCCGCTGCTGATATGTCAGCATCTTCCAAAACGATCATAGGATCGTTCCCGCCCAACTCCATGACTAGGCGTTTCAATCCACCTGCTGCCCGGGCCATGATATCTTTTCCCACCGCCTGGGAGCCGGTAAATGCAATCAGGTTGACCTGACTTTCCACCAATGCTTTTCCCTGATCTTCGTCACCATGAATTATCTGCAGGACACCTTCCGGCAGTTTCTGGTTCAGGATTTTTACAAAGGCATCAGCAACAAGAGGGGTTTCTTCCGAGGGTTTGAATACGACTGCATTTCCTGCAACCAATGCCGGCACAATGAGATTATTTGCCATGGCCAAGGGATAGTTCCATGGCGATATGACCGCAGCAACCCCCAAGGGTCTGTATTCGATAATAGTTCCATTTCCGGCTTGTTTGGGCTGAAAGGCTTCCCTTGCTTCTTTTGCGATATATGCTCCGCCGAACACTGTCCCGTTCACTTCTCCAGAGGACCGTTGAATGTCTTTCCCCATTTCCCTGCTGAGCAGTTCAGCCAGTTCATTGATTCGGGGTTCAGCCTGTGCATAGGCCTGTTGAATGATTTTCAAACGCTCGTCCAGTCCAAGTATTTTCCAGGTTTCGGCAGCCTTTTTGGCCTTTTTCACCACCCCTGGAATCTGTTCTATCGTTGTGGCCCGGACTTGCCCCAACCGCTCGCCGTTACTGGGGTCATACGATATTATTGTGTTTTCCATATTCACTATCTCCAATATGTCTAA
>JAFCZV010000556.1 GCA_019314155.1 Deltaproteobacteria bacterium | reverse complement strand
AACTGGGAAGAGGGGGATGGGCGCCGAAGCTGACGGGGAGACGCGGTCGGCCGGTCAGCTGCTTCCGGCACAACGGCCCGTTCATCATCCCCGAAAGCAGCCAGGATCTGCCCGATATAATCCAAAGCAACATTTTGCCTGACGAGCTGCTTAAGCAGTCCGAACATCTGGGGTCCCAGATCCACGAAAAGGCGAATAAAGCCGCTCGGTTCTGCCAAGTTAAGTGCTGTGGTTAACTTATCCAATGCAGCCGATTTTTCATCTAGTGTATCGTGGTGCAAGGCTTGCAAGGCCAGCACATTAATCTGAAATTGTTTATTATGGACCGATGTAAGAAATTCGTTTAATTGATCGAGGAGATCAGCCACCTGCTGCCGGCTGTCCGACGTATCCTGGGCCATCAGTATTCTGACCAAAGTTAATTGCGGGAAGTAAAATAAATATGGATTTATAAAAGGTTTACTCATGAAGCGTTTCGCCCATTGTGATGCTTTCGCAAGGTGCCCCCGGCGAAGCGCAGATTCTGCCTCGAATGCCTGGATGATCCGAATAGCTTCCTGGTTGTTGGTATCGATTGCATAGTTCAATGCCTTTTTGCAATACTTTTCGGTTTGGCCGAATTCACCCCTGGCCAGATAAACCATGGCAAGCGCAACAGTACCGTGGGCAGACATGACCACGTTAAGGAAATAGTAATTGTTGACCAATTGGGTCAGCTTTTCTTCGGCGATTTTCAGTTTGTTTCCAGTATAAATAGCAGAGCTTTTCTATATACGGGGCGTAGTAATCACTGCCCTGATCGATGCTTTTTTGTATCTCATTGGTATACATGGAAATGCCCGTCTCCAAATCACCAAGCATTTGGTATGTCGCGGCTAAAAAAAGATGCGCAGATACCCGCGCTCTTTTATGGTGCATGGGGATTTTATCACAGGCGGACTGGGAATATTTCAGGGCGTTCTCACCGTCACCGGAGAGGTAGCATTCGATTCCACGCAGGGCCTCAAAATGGCCATTTATTTGTGTTTCACGGGCCAAAGCCTTTTCCGACAAATTGTTGATCAGCGACTCAATCTTTTCGGTGTAAGCTGCTTTCGTCGGGAGGTCGCATCCAGATGTCTGCACATGTTGGTGCCAGGCCTTAAAAATGAGCAGCTCGGGATCCTGTTCAACGCGATCGCGGGGAAGCATACCAATCAAACGTTCTATATCTGGCCACTGTTGGTTGTTCATCAGATTGTGGCTATGTTGTGCTACCAACTGTATCGCCACTGGGATGTCTTCTGCGGCCAGGTAATGCTGGAGTGCTTCTTCAATTGACCCGTTTTCTGCTAGCCAAGCGCCGGCCTGGGCGTGAAGCGCTTTGATTTCCTCGGTGCTGAACCGACGATTTAACTGATTGACCAGGAGCTTTTGAAACAGATGGTGGTAGCGGAACCATCGTTTTTCAGGGTCCAAAGGAATCACGAATATGTTTTCCTTTCTCAGCCATTTGATAAACTCCCACCCATTCATTTCGCATGCAAACGGTTCAGCACCCGGCACACACACAGCCTCGCACAACGGGCCGCAGAATCGATCTAGAACTGCGGTCCCCAGAAGATATCGGTTGATATCCGGTGGCTGGTGGGAGAAGACCTCAGTGAAAAGATATTCCATCACAAAATGAGCGTCCACATGCGGTTCTAACAATTTGGAATCGATATCAGCCCGCTGCCGCATGGAAAGAGCTGCAAGACGCAAACCCGTCACCCAACCCTCAGTTTTCTTTTCCAAAGCGGCGACTGTGGACGCATCGATCTGAATTCTCAGAAGCCGATTTAGTAACGTCTCCGTTTCCGCTGCTGAAAAGCGCAGATCTTCGGTTCGGATCTCTATCAATTGGCTTCGCGCACGAAGTGAAGAAATCGGTAAAGGAGGATCACGCCGGCCAACGATTACCAGATGAAAGAATTGCGGGGGATGTTTCAGTATTGTGGCGATAAGCTTATGGACAGCTATTTCTCTGATGAGGTAATAATCATCCAACACCAGGATGAAGGGCTGCTTGATCCGGTCTAATTCATTCAATAGGCTGATGCCTAAATCCTCTAAAGGCGGCAAATCGACATTTTTCAACAGAGCCTGAGTATTCTGGCAGTCCTCGGGAAAATGTTCATGAACGGCTGCGATAAAATAACTTAAAAACGTTCGAAAATTACTGTCGCTTTTACTCAGAGATAACCAAGTTGAGGGATTTTCGTTCGTCTCAAGCCAAGAGCTAATTAGAGCACTTTTGCCGTATCCGGCAGGAGCTGAGACCAAGGTTAGAGGTTTGTGGCGGTGCTTATCAAGCTGTGCCAATAGATGCGGCCGATAGACATAGTTCCTATCAACCGGAGGGCGGTGTAGCTTGGTTTTTATAAGAGGACTATTCAATGTTTCGCCCCGCAGATAAATATTTTTGATAAGAAATAGAATATGTAAAAGCTATCCACTAAATAAATACCATAAAAGAATTAAAAATCAATAAATTAATGTTTAAAAAGAGGACAAATAGGGAATGGGTGTAATTCCATAATTATCGCAGAAGCCGATTGGATCTTACTTATGCCAATCTTAAATATTTTTGGTTGTTTCGAATTGTATACAGGCATTAGTCTTTTGTGGGAATAAATTTAAGATCTATTAAAACCTGACGAATGTGATCACTTGCAAGTATCTATTTTCACTCATAATGAGATCTGTTACTGA
>JAFCZV010000555.1 GCA_019314155.1 Deltaproteobacteria bacterium | reverse complement strand
GAAAAATCTTTTGGATGCAAATCGGCGAATTCAATATCTATAATAACCCCAGAATCCGGTTCTTGGTCAACAAATTGGAAAAAATATCCCACCATTTCCCTGCATATACCTGGGTATCCCAAAAAAGAAAAAGGGATTTAACTATTTGAAATAATTAAATCCCTTGTGGCAGATCGTTTTGAAGCGCGAGCCCTTAGGTTCTAGTAAATATTTTATGCTTGTCGATGACGTGGTTCGGTCCGACACGGATGGCCGGCATATATCCTAAAAATACAGCTTTGCATAAAGCTGTAGGCCCGTATAATGAAAGTTAACCTCGCCTTTGAAATCAATCCCGGGATAATCATCTCCATCTGCTTCAACCTTAATATTAAGTGAATCGAAGCCAAGACCGAATCCAAAATGTTTCCAGGGTAGATACTCAATAGCAACATTTGTTTGTAGGATTGAACCTGAAAATTCACCAATCTCCAAATAGAATACCTGTAAACCGGATCTGAAATACCATTTGGGGGTAATTTCAAAGTCTGCCCGCACTCCAAGGACAGGTAGCGGTGCGGTAAAACTCTCTGATCCACCAACATTAAGAAGCCCGGTGGCGTTCAATCCAAACTCAATTGGCATTACATACAGTCCAAATGAGCCAGCAAGATCTATCCGATCATCTTGAAAAAATGAATAACTGTAAGCAGCCTGATAAATATCAAAGTCAAAAAAGCTCTCTACGTAAGTACCAGCCTCAATTACTTGATCATTGCCATCCTCATCCTTATAGTGAATATCTTCTCCAATCGTTCTGGAGCCGTCACGACGAAATCCGAACCATTGGAAGTCAAGCCTGTGTCGACGATTATCCGTAAAGCGCCATGAGGCTCGCACTCTACCTGCCGAGTCTGTGCTATCTAACCCAAGGAGGTCTTCCATGTCGACAGAAACGCCCAATCCTGAACCAAGGCGAACGCTGGTATCAGTATTTGCAATAAAATACCCAAGATCAAGGCTGAATTTTTCCCAGTCTTCGGCCAATGCAGGCTTTATAAAAAGCAATAAGCTGGCAGCGATAAATGCGTACATGAGTTTTCTTTTAATTTGCATGGTGTTTCTCCTTTTTCTGATCAGGCATATGTTTTGTGCTCACAAACCGGTTGTCTGATGAGAGTACGCTAATAACACAGAACCCCATCTGAGCACAGAAATGGGGATTGATATTGAGTTTACAGCGACCTCGGGTATAAGGATAATTTTTTGGCGTCATGTTCTTTGCTGGGGTGAGTGATTTTCGTTTCATAGTTTGTCTATAATAGATGCTCCTTATTTGCAATAAAAAAATATCCACAAGATGTGGAAATGGTAAAACCCTTCCAGAATGGCATTGACATTTACTCAGCTTGATGAGTAAATTTACTCATAATATTGAATATAATGAATAAGGGAGGCGGGCACGATATTAAGTTAATATTTTTATTTAACCGGGAAGATGAGGGTTCAAGGATGTAACCCATACACCCGGTGAGTCTTTTCCAAAGCCGAAAGGGGTAACTTGATGAATCGCCGATATTTCCGCTGGATTATTCTGGTCTTGGTCATTGCAGCCGCAGCCGTTGTCGTATGGTTTCTCACCCGGCCGAAGCCTGTCGAAGTTGTTGTCAAGCCCGTGGCCCGCGGCATTGTGGAGCAGACCGTAGCAAATACACGTGCGGGAACCGTGAAAGCCTGCCGGAGGGCCGAAGGAGACCTTCTTCTCGAAATCTGGAACCAGGATCTGGTTGCCGAAGTTCAACTGGCCCAAAGCGAAGCCAAGGCTGCGAGGGCGCGTGCAAGGGCGGCATGTTTGAAGGCCGAAGTCTCCCAGCGGGAAGCCAACCGCTTTGTAAAGCTTCGCGATAAGGGGGTAGCTTCGGAAGAAAGGACAGACAAAGCCGTGACCGATGCCAAAGCCCTCAGGGCTGATTGCAAAGCAGCAAGGGCATCCGTCCTTATGAGCGAGGCCCGTATCGGCGTTGTCAAAGCAAACCTGGATCGTACCCGCCTTATCGCCCCTTTTGATGGGGTTGTCGCGGAAATCAACGGAGAGCTGAGCGAATTTGTAACACCATCGCCGATCGGCATCGCCACGCCGCCGGTGGTGGACCTTATCGACAACACCTGCTTTTATATAACTGCACCCATCGATGAGGTCGATGTTCCCAAAATTGCACCCGGCATGACTGCCCGGGTGAGCCTGGACGCCTTTGGTGAACGCAGCTTTCCCGGCAAGGTCCGCCGGATCGCGCCCTATGTGCTCGACCGCAAAAAGCAGGCCCGCACCGTGGACGTGGAGGTGCAATTCACCATACCCGAAGACATCCGGGAAATGATGGCGGGCTACAGCGCGGATATCGAAATCATTTTGGATGCTCGGCAAAACACGCTGCGCATCCCTACCGCAGCCGTTCTGGACGGGGATCGCGTATTTGTTTATCAGTCCGGCAATAAAGTGATCAAAGCGCGCACTTTCAAAAGCGGAATTTCCAATTGGTACTATACCGAGGTCATTTCCGGGCTGAAACCGGACGAACGGGTCGTGATCAATGTGGATGGCGCCGGAATGAAAGACAATGCGGCCGCTGTTATATCCAAAGAGGAGCGATGATTCATCTATCCGGTATTGAGAGGACATTTCTGGTTGGTGACGAAGCGGTTCACGCACTCAGCAGTGTAAATTTCACGGTCCGTCAAGGGGAATATGTCGCCATCATGGGCCCTTCGGGATCGGGGAAATCGACCCTGCTCAATGTTATCGGGCTTTTGGACAGACCGGACAAGGGGATCTATACCCTGGAAGATCTGAACACCACCGAGTTGACCGATGACCAGCAGGCATCGGTGCGCCGCCACAAGATCGGTTTCGTATTTCAGTTTTTCCATCTGGTATCCCGGCTTACCGCTGCTGAGAATGTTGAATTGCCGATGATCCTTGCCGACGTGGATCCTGCTTCCAGAAAATCTCGCGTCCAGGCGGCCCTCTCTTCACTCGGCCTCAGCGATCGCGCCAAACATCGCCCGGACCAGTTATCCGGGGGACAGCGTCAGCGCGTTGCCATTGCCAGGGCTACTATTATGAAGCCGGATGTTATTCTGGCGGATGAGCCCACCGGCAACCTGGACAGGGCTTCCGGGATTGAAGTCATCCGGATACTCGAAGACCTCCATAATAAGGGCATGACCCTGATTATGGTGACCCACGATCCTGATCTGAGCAAGCGGGCTGCTCGGAGAGTACAGCTTGCAGACGGAAAGATCTCAACAGATACCGGGAATTCGATGAAAAAATGAAAACAAGAGATGTCATTAAATTCAGCGTCCGGGCCCTGTCGGGGTACCCGACCCGAACCTTTTTGATGATTCTTGCCATGGCGATCGGTGTTGCGTCGGTCATTATGCTCACCGCATTGGGAGAAGGTGCACGCCGGTATGTAACCAACGAGTTTACCTCTCTGGGCACCTACCTCTTGATCGTATTGCCGGGCCGGTCTGAAACAACCGGCGGTCTGCCTCCGCTGCTGGGGGAAACCCCCCGGGATCTTACACTGGAAGACGCTCTGTCCCTTACCCGGCATTCCGCCATCCGCCGTGTGGCACCGATCACGGTGGGTTCCGCCCCGGTTTCCTGGAAGCATCGAGACCGGGAAGTTACTGTTCTCGGTTCCACTGAAGCGCTTTTTGAAATCCGCCAT
>JAFCZV010000554.1 GCA_019314155.1 Deltaproteobacteria bacterium | reverse complement strand
GAAGGAGAAGAGATAGAAGCCTCTGACAACTTTGAAAACACCCACTGGTATAAATTTCAGTTGGCTGCCAAAGCACATTTGGTGGTGGTTATGGAGATGTTAAAGCGCTATTGAAAAAACAGGAGAAAAATGAACTTACCTGAAATCGGTAATATTATAACCGCAACAGAAGCATTAAAATTATGTCAACATTTCGATCTTAATTATCTGGTCGAACGCATTGAATCCGATCTCGAAACCTATAAGGATTGGAAGTTCGATGGATGTTCAGGCTTGCCGGATGAAATAATGGGTTTGTTCACTGGATGTAATTGGAAGGACATTACTTGCAAATGTTGTTTGCCACACGACCTTTGCTACGGTTATGGGGCAAGAGGAAATGATATCGAGAGAAAACGGGTGGACGAAAAATTTTTCAGCGACCTGGTTACCAAGGCAGGCATGAGTGAATGGGCTGCCGCTGCTTTTCTTGCAGCAGTCCGAATAGGTGGTGCCGAAGTTTTTGGATTATCATTTTCATGGGGATTCGCGTATAAATAGAAAACGGCTGACCTTGCTCTTGCAGCCAAAAGCTCCAGACTGTGACATAGGAAGAACATCCTTAATTCTCCCTTTGTTGCTAAATGGTCAAATAGGTCCGGACCAAAGGATTATGTTGATATTATAGAAAAAACATTTTAAAATTGCGTTTGATATGCTTTTATTCTGGCTTGCCGTAATCTTTCTTTTTTTGACGATTGCTTGTACCCTGGACATCGCCCTGGGAATGCGGCGAATGACTCACATTGGTAATGTTCCGCCCATCCAGCAGAAAAATCTTCCAAAAGTCTCTGTCATCATCCCTGCATGCAATGAAGCGGCAACTATTGAACCTGCTTTGCGGTCCGTGCTGACGATGGATTATGCCAATCTGGAAGTCATCGTCGTAAACGATCGGTCAACAGACGAAACCGGTACTGTCCTCAAACGGATTCAAAAAGAATATCCCCATTTGCAGATCCGTCAAATCCTCCACCTTCCCAAAGGCTGGCTGGGGAAGAACCATGCCCTGCAGCACGGTGCCGGACACGCTCAAGGAGAATATCTCCTTTTCACCGATGCGGATATCATCATGGAAAAAACCGCTGTTGCCAGAGGTATTTCCCATATGCTTGAAAACAGGCTGGATCATATGAGCATGTTTTTTAAAAATATCGCTCCGGGGGGACTTTTAAATGCGCTTTTTCTGGACGTGGGCGTCGGGCTCCTGTTGCTGTTCAAACCCTGGAAAGCCAAAGATCCAAACAGCAAACGATACATCGGGGTCGGTGCATTCAATCTTGTCAAGGCCTCTGCCTACAAAGCCATAAGCGGCCACCGATCCATCGCCCTGCATCCCATAGACGATATAATGCTTGGGAAAGTGAAGACGATATAATGCTTGGGAAAGTGATTAAACACCACGGTCTTTCACAGGATTGCCTTCTTGGCCACAATTTTGTACAGGTTAAATGGTACGCTACGGTGCGCGAGTTTATCGATGGCTGTATGAAGAATGGGTTTGCATTGTATAACTACAGCGTTGCCAGAATGCTGTTTGGCGTCCTTATTGTCGTAATGTTAAATATTCTGCCGTTATGGGCGTTCTTTTTTACCACCGGCATTACCCGCGGCCTCTTTGGTGCGGTGATCATCATCCGTATTTTATCGTATGCCCATGGACTTTCAAATATCGGAATTACCCCGTGGTATTCGATCTGGTCGCTGGTCACGCCGTATATCGGCATATACATCGCGATCAAAGCTGCTGTGGTCACCACAAGAAACAAAGGGATTGTTTGGCGGGGAACATTTTATCCCCTGGATGAATTAAAGACGAGCCAGATCTTACCGTAACTAACGTTGCGAAAGTCGAAGACGCTGCAAATCCAAGAATGGAGGTGTGTGTGGAAAAACTGAAAGGTTATCAGAAGAAATATCTGAAAGGGCTTGTCCACGGCATGAAACCTTTGGTTTTTGTCGGGCAGAAGGGACTCTCCCCCACTCTAACCAAGGCCGTAGATGAGTCATTGGAAAAGCACGAGCTGATCAAGGTCAAATTTATCGATTTCAAGGAAAAAGATCAGAAAAAAGAGATCATAGGCGTCGTTGAAAAAGAAACCAAATCCGAGTTGGTAGGGATGATCGGCCATATAGCAATTTTTTATCGTCAGCAGAGGGATCCTGAAAAAAGAAAGATCAATATTCCAAAGCGGTAGACGGCATAAGCCCTGTCGTTGCATAAATAGTGCCTGAACGAAAACCCAGAAATTTGTTTTCTCCATTCAGGGTTGGAATTATTAACATATTGAAGTTGTTCCTATTCCCAATTCAACATTTAAAATTAAACATTCAAAATTGTGGCTGGACGGACTTTTCGTTCGGACACTAAATAACATGGCAAAATGAGTTTAATACAACATTGCAAGCTTGACATGACACTAGACGCTGAACCGGATATTCAGGATATCTCCGTCCTTTACTTTATAATCCCTGCCCTCCAAGCGGAAGCGTCCATTATCACGGACACCCTTTTCTGAACCGCAATTCATCAGGTCATCGTAGGAGAAGCACTCGGCCCGGATAAATCCCCGAAAAAGGTCGGAATGGATCGTTCCGGCCGCGTCCACCGCCGTGTCGCCGTTGTGGACCGTCCAGGCCCTCACCTCATCGGTGCCCACGGTAATAAAACTGATATGGCCGAGCATTTCATAAGCAAAGCGGGTCATGCGGTCTCGGGCAGATTCAGCGATTCCCATGTCCTCCATAAACATACCAGCCTCCTCGGCATCACTGAAAGCGGCAAGATCCATTTCGAAATTACCGGCAAATTCAATAACCTTATATTTTTCTTCAATTTTGCTCAGAAGATCATCATTGTTTCCAAAGTTTTCTTCACCGGAGTTAAGGATAACAAAAAAAGGCTTTTGGGTGATGAACTGAAATCCGCTGATCAGCTTTTCCTCGTTATGATTCAGGACAAGATTCCGAATGGGCCGGCCGTTGTTCAATTCTTCTTGTATTTTTGTGAGAACCTTTTCTTCCATCTCCATTGTGTTGGTCTTTATACCCCGCCTGGAACTCCACTCGATCCGTACGAGTCTATTATCGACAATGATCATGTCAGATAGTAAAAACACGATGTACAAAGAGTTAATATCCGAAAGCGGGGCTGGATCCCCCATAAGATCATCGGTAAAATTTCGGGAAACCAGCGCAACGGCATCCATGTTCCGTATAAGGTTCATCTGGGCGGTTGAAAAACCGCCATCACGAGCGGAACCTTCTGAAAAACCTGGAAAGTCAACCATTTCAATGGTGGCATAGGTTGTTTTTTTAGGCTTGTAAAATTGCGAGAGGCGGGTCACGCGTTCGTCCC
>JAFCZV010000553.1 GCA_019314155.1 Deltaproteobacteria bacterium | reverse complement strand
ATCGGAGTTCGTCGTCGCCGATGAGCCCACATCCATGCTTGATGCGTCATTAGCGATTCATATTTTTAATATTTTGTCTGAAATGCGGAATAAACTGAACGTCACCTTCCTTTTTATCACCCACAGTCTGGCGGCCGCCCGCTATCTATGTGACCGTATTGCAGTCATTTATAAAGGCGAGATGGTCGAGACAGGGTCTGCAGAGGATATAATCCAAAATCCCCAACACCCGTATACCAAGGCACTTATCCAGGCGCACCCTCGATTCCGGCATTAGTGATAAAGAAAAACATTATCCATGGAACGGTTTGACAAAAAAACTCCCCGACACCCAAGTTAGGGGCTTCGCCCCAATTGGAATGATGGAATGCTGGAATAATGGAATAATGGGTTCTGAGATAATGCAATGTTGGGTTAATGGTAGAATTTGTGTTGACGATAAAACTAAAAATGGATAATATCCTTTTTAAAACCAACCTTCCAGTATTCCACTATTCCATTATTCCATATTCGAGGCAAGCGTTCAAGCCTCAAAAAATGTCCTATATTTTCATTAAGTTGTAGAATTTCCGAGACGTTAAATCATCTAAACACCGCTATGAAGCATCTTTCATCCATCGATCCAGGATGTCCCTGTCTTTTTGATCGATGGCGGTGATCTGAAGCCGATGGACTGTTTTCCCCGCTCTTTCTTCAACGGACAGTACCTTTGCATAAATATCTTCAAAACAGTGGGCATCCACACAAAAATCGAAGACCAGCTTGATATCCGCAAAGGGTATCAGCGGCGGCACAATCGATGCGGTAATTGAATTCTCACCCAACATGAGGGTCTCCCCTGACAGGGTGCTGTTGGATATTTTTTTATCTTCCACTTTCCAGCAGCTAAAGGCCAGGTTCATGGGAACACCCGCTTCAACAATATCCTGCACTTTTAGTTCAAGATTATAGGGGGGTCCGATTTGCTTTACGGAATAGGCCACCAGAGGTCTTTTAACGCCTTTCATCACGAATGCCTGGGGGGCTTCACAGGCAACCAATTCCTTGATCAGGTTGTAAGTCGATTCTCCAATGAGAACCTGTCCGCCGACGGTATTCGATTCTATACGCGCCGCATTATTCACGGCCGAGCCCACAACCGCATATTTCATCCTCACTTCGGAACCGATATTGCCGACCACCACACTGCCGGTGTTGATACCGATGCCCATTTCAAAGGGCGGGTGGCCCTCACGAACAAATGTGTTGTTGAGATCGTCCAGTGCATGCTGCATGGCAATGGCACAGGCAACCGCGCGCTCGGGATCTGTTTCGTTTTTTTCAGGAACACCGAAAACAACAAGGATCGAATCGCCGATGATCTCATCGATGATGCCGTCGTAATCTATTATTATCTTGGACATTTGCTCAAGATACCGGTTCAGAAGCTGAACCATTATTTCCGGATCCAGGGTCTCAGACAGGCTGGTGAAACCGCGAATGTCCGACATTAGGATGGTAACGGTTTTTCTTCGACCGCCGATTTTATGCCCTTCGGGGGATTCCAAGATGTTATCGACAACCTTCTTTGAAAGGTATCGGCCGAACATGTCTCGAATAAAATTGACCAAGCGCAACCGTTCTTCAGAAACTTTGAAAAGGGTGGCCAGCATTTCTTTTCGTGTGTCAACGATCTCTTTGATCTCCAGGGGAGTATCTTCCGAAATATTCACATCGAACTCGGTGAAACCACTCTCCTTTAAACGCAGGTTCGAGGCTGAAATGGCCTCAAGGGGCAGGATGATTTTTCGATTGAGAAAATTCCGAAAGGTCACCATGACAAAAAGAATAATGATGGCAATGAGCAAGGAAATCCTTACGGCATACCAGAACAGGTCCACCGGCTGGGCATGGTGATCCGTCGACACCTTCCCCGCCGTGGCCTGTCGATTTAACCGTATTTTTTTGGTCTGCTGTTTTCTTCAACGAACACCTTGTTTTGAAACGTTTTTTGAATAAAGGCTTATGTTGACCTTGGTTATCTTTTCCCCAGATACACCAGGCAGACCCCTGCAAGCATCAGCACAAACCCAAATCGTTGCAGGGCCGTGTCCGGCATTTCAAGAACTTTTTCTATAATAAACTTCATTTTTTCAGGAAATGCAAAATACGGAAGTCCTTCCACCACCATCACCATGCCCACAACACACAGGAAAAATTTCATCAACATCCTCTTTTTTATTGCGTATTATAGCCTTTCTCAGAATAACATTCCGTTTTCATCGGAACATATTTTTGGGGACTGCTATAAATATTGTGTACGTATTTAGGGGGTGTGTTTTCTCGTGTAACGATATCGGCGGAGTGGCTTCGTCATTTCAATGGCTTAGCCGTGGGGGAGACCGCGGCTCCCGCATGCTTTTTGCGGGAGAACGCGGAGGGGGCAGGAATGCCCCCGCTGCTAAGTCATTGAAATGACCAGACAC
>JAFCZV010000552.1 GCA_019314155.1 Deltaproteobacteria bacterium | reverse complement strand
CACACCAACGCCGGCCATATACGCAAATGGTTTCCTGAAAGTCGACGGACGCTATATTTATCAGATGGAAAACTTCGGTTTTCGATTGATTCCTATTTAAATGAGACAGGATTAACAGGATATTTAGGATATTAATTAGTGCGTTACCGAAAACCTTATTTTTGGGGTCAAAAATTCGAAACACTAAGGCCCTAAGCACGAAAACCGAAACAATAACAAAAATATAAAATGAAATGAGTAAATTCCTATGCTTTATTCCAATGTTTTTATCGATGCCTTGAAGCCCGCCTCGAACCGGTGTATAAGGCCCTCCATTTTCAAAAAGGACAGCTTGAAGCATTGACCGGGATCCAGGAACGCAGGTTCTGGGACCCGGGCTACCCCATGCACGAGGGGGCCATAAAAGCCGGCCAAAAAGCCATAGATACGTCCCATGTTGCTCCCGAACAGATCGGAATGCTGATCTACGGCGGTGTCTGCCGAGACAATTTAGAACCTGCGACTGCCTGCGCTGTGTCCAACGGCCTCGGACTGGGTCCCAAGACACAGATTTACGATGTTTCAAACGCTTGTCTCGGCGTACTCAACGGAATGATCCAAACGGCAAATGCCATCGCCCTTGGCCAGATTGAAGCCGGTCTAATCGTGTCTTGTGAATCTGCGAGACAGATTGTCGATTTTACCATCGAGCGTCTTCTTGAAACCAGGGACATGAACCTGTTCAAACAAACCATTGCAACACTAACCGGCGGTTCAGGGGCTGTGGCCGTACTTTTAACCGATACATCCGTTTCCGATACCGGCCATCGCCTTTTGGGCGGGGCCGTAAGAAATTCAACGGTTCATCACGAACTGTGCCGCTGGGGACCGGATACCGGAATACCGGCCAGCGGCCTTCATGTCATGCAGACCGATTCGGTGGGTGTTTTGCAGCACGGTGTCACCCTTGGAATAGAAACATACAAAGCTTTCAAGAAAATCCTCGCATGGCCGGATGACAAGCCCGACAAGGTCATCTGCCATCAGGTGGGGGCAGCCCATCAGAAAAATATTCTTGAATCCATCGGGATCCCCCAAGAAAAGGATTTTACAACGTTCAAGCACCTGGGAAATATCGGCACGGTATCCCTCCCCATTACGGCCGCCATTGCAAAAGAACGGGAGTTTCTGGTTAAAAATGATTTGGTCGGCTTTTTTGGCATCGGCAGCGGCCTGAACTGCCTGATGCTGGGGATCAGATGGTGATGAAGAAAAATAAAAAGATAGACACGTCAACGTTTCGTCATCTTTATCCGTTTAAATCCCATTACATGGACATAAACGGTTTAGATTATCATTTCCTTGACGAAGGAAAGGGCAACCCTGTTGTCATGATTCACGGGAATCCCACATGGTCGTTCTATTTTCGAAAATTGGTCAAAGGTCTTTCCTCACAGTTCCGCACCATTGTGCCGGATCATATCGGGTGCGGTCTGTCGGACAAACCGAATGTCCGTAAGTACGATTACCGGCTCAAAAGCCGTGTCGACGATCTGGAAAACCTTCTCCATCATTTAGGGATAGATAAAAACATAACGCTGGTGCTCCATGACTGGGGCGGGATGATCGGCATGGCCTATGCATTGAGATATCCGGAAAGAATTCGTCGATTCGTCATTATGAATACAGCGGCCTTTCTTCCCCCTAAGGGCAAGACACTTCCCATAAGACTTAGGGTAATACGAAATATCAAGCCGTTTGCAACTCTGGCCGTACTCGGTTTCAATCTTTTTGCCTATGGTGCGCTTTTCATGGCGTCTTACAAAAAGCTTCCAAAGGATGTTAAATCAGGACTTATCGCTCCGTACAACAGTTGGAATAATAGAATTGCAACCTTGAAGTTTGTTCAGGATATTCCTGTTAGAAAAGATGATCCAAGTTACCGCCTGGTGAAATATGTGGATGACAACCTTTATAAACTAAGTCACATTCCCATGCTCATCTGCTGGGGCGAGCATGATTTCGTTTTTGATTCGGATTACCGTTTGGAGTGGCAGCGCCGTTTCCCCGATGCAACCGTGAAAACATTTTCAGATGCGGGTCACTATGTTCTCGAAGACAAGCCGGACGAAATTTTGCTCTTGGTTAAATTGCAAGCTGTTTGAGGGCGTTAGCCCGAGTTCTTGCAATTTAGCCAGGCGAGTCATGAATCCCAAAATTGCTTGCGGAGCGAGCAAAATCAGACTTTTTACGAGTTCATCATAAGTTGTTAATTGGTAATACGTTAGATCTCTATCTTATTATCCCTCAAGTCGTGTTAAATTTTTGCTGAATAATCACGCCAAAGGAGGATAAAACGCATGGATAAGGACTCTCAATGTAAAAACATATACAGTGAAAAATGCAAAACAAATCACAAAACAGTAATTTCGTAAACGTAGCGTCCCACCTGAAAAGGATGGCCGAAATAACGCCTTACAAAAGGGCGGTCGTTTATCCTGCGGGGCGGGATAACTACGGCCGGATCACCTATTCTCATCTGACATTTCTGCAGCTGGATCGGGAATCCGATTGTCTGGCGCATGGGATGCACAACGCCGGTATCACCCGGGGCACCCGGACCATTTTAATGGTCAAGCCAAGTCTCGAATTTTTTATCATTATTTTTTCGCTGTTTAAAACCGGTGCCGTTCCGGTGGTGGTTGATCCCGGAATGGGGATTCGCCGCATGGTCACCTGTTTCAAAGAGGGGCGTCCGGAGGCGTTTATCGGCATCCCCACCGCCCATGTGCTTCGAACACTCTATCCCAAATTTTTTAAAACACTCAAAACATGGGTAACAGTGGGCAGGCGCTGGTTCTGGAGAGGTTTTACCCTACGCCAGATGCGCCGGACGCCCTGGACGCCCTATTCTATGGCCCAAACCCGAAAGAACGATACAGCCGCCATACTCTTTACAACCGGCAGCACCGGCCCTGCAAAAGGTGCGGTATACACCCATGGAAACTTTGATGCACAGCTGGGTCATATAAAATCCCATTTGAAGATATCTTCCGATGAAATAGATCTTTCGACATTCCCGCTGTTTGCCCTTTTTTGGCCGGCTCTGGGGATAACGTCGGTCATACCGGACATGGACCCCACAAAACCCGCCCGTGTAAATCCAAAAAACATTATCGAGGCCATTTTGAACCAGGGCGTCACCAGCATGTTTGCCTCCCCTGCCCTTCTGAATCGTGTGGGCGAATACGGGAAAAAGAATCGGATAAAGCTACCGTCCATAAAACGGGTCATCTCCGCCGGAGCACCGGTATCCCCGTCGATCATCGAACAGTTTTCGTCCATGCTCTGTGGAAATGCCGAAATACATACGCCGTATGGGGCCACCGAAGCGGTCCCCATCATATCCATCACCAGCAACGAAATCCTGTCTGAAACTCGAAAGCTCAGCGAGCAGGGCTACGGTATCTGCATCGGCCGTCCCATTAACGATCTAAAAGTTTGTATCATTAAAGTCATCGATGACCCCATCGATAAATGGTCCGAAGACCTCATGGTCCCAGACGGTGAGATTGGTGAAATAAGTGTTAAAGGCGACCTCGTAACCCGAAATTACTTTAAAAGACCCGAGTCGGATGCGCTGGCAAAGATCAAAGACCTAGATTCCTTTTGGCACCGGATGGGGGATGTAGGCTGGAAGGATTCAAAAGGGAGGATATGGTTCTGCGGCCGAAAAAGTCATCGTGTGAC
>JAFCZV010000099.1 GCA_019314155.1 Deltaproteobacteria bacterium | reverse complement strand
AACGATTACGGCGGAGTTGATAACTCCCATAGCGATGGAAAAAGAACTCAGGTTTGCCATCAGAGAAGGCGGTCGTACGGTTGGCGCCGGTGTGGTGAGCGAGATTATAGAGTAAAGAGAAATAGAATAATGATTATGAATACTAAAATCAGGATCAGGCTCAAAGCATACGATCATAAACTTCTGGATCAGTCTGTTGCGGATATTGTTGATACGGCCAATAAAACCGGAGCAAAAGTGGTCGGGCCGATACCGCTTCCGACACGAATCAATAAGTATTGTGTTCTGCGATCACCTCATGTCGACAAGAAATCTCGCGAGCAGTTTGAGATCAGAACACATAAACGGTTGCTTGATATTCTGGAACCGACCCAACAAACCGTTGATGCTTTGATGAAACTGGATCTTTCTCCAGGGGTAGATGTTGAGATTAAGCTGTAGCATTTAACGCGGTTGTTTTGTAAGCGCTGCAAAGGGGCGGAATAAAGGTAATGAGTAAAGGATTGATTGGTAAAAAAATTGGGATGATAGGGTTGTTTACCCCTGAAGGTCAACACCTGCCGGTAACGGTTGTCCAAGTGGGGCCGTGTTCGGTAACCCAGATAAAGACGATCGATACGGATGGATATAATGCACTTCAACTTGGGTTTGGCGAGAAAAAGAAATCTCGTGTTAACAAGCCGATGGAAGGACATTTGAAAAAAAGCGGGGAAACACGTTATGCATTTCTGCGTGAAATCCGTGTGGATAATCCAGCTGAATACAATCTAGGCCAGGCGATTAACCCGGACATTTTTGAGATTGGAGAACGTGTTGATGTCTCCGGCGTCACCAAAGGGAAGGGATTTTCCGGTGTCATTAAACGGCATGGGTTCCATGGCGGCAAAAAGACTCACGGTAGTCACAGTCACAGAATTCCAGGCTCCATCGGTTGTAGTGCCACGCCTGCAAAAGTGATTAAAGGAAAAAAAATGCCAGGCCAATATGGCAATCGTCGTAACACGGTTCGAAACTTGGAAATTGTCGACATCAGATCTGAAGAGAATATTATTCTGATAAAAGGTGCAATTCCTGGATCGGGGTGCGGCATTGTTGAGATCAAAAAACCAAAATTCGCAGAATAGATGGAATTATTCGCTAAGGATTTTATTAATTTTTAAATTATAATTTTTTGAGATGTAATTATGGCTCTTGTAGATGTTCTTAATCGTAAAGCAGAAAAAGTTTCACAGGCTGAACTTCCAGATACTATTTTCAGCATACCCGTTAAATCGAATGTGTTGCATGAAGTTGTGACCATGCAGCTCGCAAATAGACGTGCAGGGTCAGCATCTGTAAAACATCGCAGTGATGTTAAAGGGAGTGGAAGAAAACTTCATAGACAGAAAGGGACCGGCCGTGCGCGTCGCGGTAATGCCAAGGCACCGCTTTTAAGAGGCGGCGGTTCGGCGTTTGGCCCTGATCCAAAGTCGTACTCTTATAATGTTCCGAAAAAGGTAAAACGGCTGGCCATTAAAATGGCCTTGAGCAGCAAGCTGAAGGAAGACAGCCTTGTGGTGCTCGACGAACTTGATCTGGATAGGATTAAAACCAAGGATTTCCTCGAGATTATGGATGCTTTGAGCACTCAAAATGCTTTGATTATCACCGAAAAAACGAACGAGCACCTGGTGTTGTCTGCCAGAAATGTTCCGGGCATAAAGGTTTTAAAAGTAGAAGGAATGAACGTATATGACATTCTTAAATATAAGAATGTGGTTTTGCTCGAGTCTTCGCTAAAGTCTATTGAAGGGAGGCTGGTTGGATGATTCCGTACGATTTAATAAGACGTCCCTTGATCACTGAAAAGACAAACATTCAAAAAGAGAGTTATAATCAGATTACGTTTGAAGTTGATCGCAATGCCAATCGGGTTGAGATTAAAAGGGCTATTCAAGACATTTTCAACGTAAAAGTCGCCAGTGTAAAAACCATGCAGGTTAAGGGAAAGACCAAACAAAGGGGTCGGATTATCGGAAAACGTAGAGACTGGAAAAAAGCAATTGTCAAATTGATGCCCGGTGAGCGCATTGATTTTTTTGAAGGAGTTTAAAGGGGTAAAGAATGGCTGTAAAAAAAGTTAAACCGACTTCCCCCGGGAGGCGTGCTCAATCGTATTCAACATTTGATGAAATCACAAGAGTCGCCCCTGAAAAAAGCCTGCTAAAAGTCCTCAGGAAAAAAGGGGGCCGCAATGTTTATGGTCGTATCACATGCAGGCACCGCGGAGGCGGGAATAAGCGGCACTACCGGATTATCGATTTTAAACGGGACAAGACCGGAATTCCGGGCAAAGTCGCTACCATAGAGTATGATCCGAATCGATCCGCGAGAATTGCCCTTCTCCATTATGTTGATGGTGAGAAACGATACATACTGGCGCCGGTTAATCTTTGCGTGGGGGATACGGTGCTTTCAGGACCCGATGCAGATATAAAACCCGGGAATACGCTTCCGCTGAGCAATATTCCGCTGGGAACACATATTCACAACATTGAGTTGCGGATCGGAAAAGGCGGACAGATTGTCAGAAGCGCCGGAACATACGCCCAACTGATGGCAAAGGAAGATCGTTATGCGCTTATAAAGCTTCCATCCGGCGAAGTTCGGATGATTCTTTTGAAATGCAAGGCGACCATCGGCCAGCTGGGCAACGTGATTCATGAGAACATATCTCTCGGTAAAGCGGGTCGTAAGCGTTGGCTCGGAAGACGTCCCAAGGTGAGAGGTGTCGCCATGAATCCGGTTGATCATCCAATGGGCGGGGGCGAAGGCAGATCCTCGGGCGGACGACATCCATGCAGTCCTTGGGGCATGCCGTCAAAGGGCTTTAAAACCCGCAAGAAAAGGAAAAGCAATCGCTATATCGTCAAAAAGCGTACCAAGAGATAGCAGGGAGAGCAGTTTATGGCACGATCGTTGAAAAAAGGTCCGTTTATTGAAGAAAAATTGTTAAGGAAAGTGCTTGTCGCTCAGGAAACCCGGAGTAACCGAGTTATCAAGACATGGTCGAGAAGATCGACAATTGTTCCTGAGATGGTGGGAATTACATTGGCGGTTCATAATGGGAAAAAGTTTGTTCCGGTATTTGTTACCGAAGACATGGTTGGGCACAAACTGGGTGAATTTTCACCGACCCGCACTTATTATGGTCATGCTGCTGATAGGAAAACAAGGTTGAAGCGTTAAGGTTGGCAGAAAAGGAACTGTTTGTAATGGAAGTTAGAGCTGTAACGAAATATGTGCGTATTTCTTCTCAGAAGGTTCGTATGATCGTTGGTGCTGTTAAGGGGAAACCGGTAGAAGAGAGCCTGGAAATACTCAAATTTATGCCGCAGAAGGCGGCATCTATTGTTGAAAAAACAATCAGAAGTGCTGTGGCGAATGCAGATCAATATCCGGATATCGATCTGGATTCAATGGTTGTCCGTAATATAACTGCAGACCAGGGGCCCACATTGAAACGTTTCAAAGCAAGGGCGCGCGGCAGGGGTACACGTATTTTAAAGAGAACTGCTCATATTACGGTTATTTTAGCTGATGATTAGACCTAAAAGGGAGGTAAAAGCTTGGGCCAGAAAGTAAATCCTATTGGATTAAGGCTGGGTATTGTTAAGACTTGGGAATCGCGGTGGTATGCCGGAAAGAAATATGCAAATTATATTCTGGAAGATTATAATATCCGAAAATTTTTGAAGAAGAGACTCTACCACGCAGGCATCTCTAGGGTTGAAATCGAAAGATCGTCCAGACGTGTCAGGCTCCGGGTTTTTACGTCCAGGCCCGGGATTGTAATCGGCAAGAAAGGCGCTGAAATATCATTGCTCAAGAAAGAGCTTGAAAAAATCATTTCTCATGAAGTCATTATCGATATTCAGGAGGTCAGAAAACCCGAGATGGATGCACAGCTTGTGGCTGAAAATATCGCGCTTCAGATTGAACGGCGGGTTGCATTCCGGCGAGCCATGAAGCGTGGCATTTCCTCTGCCATGCGGTTTGGCGCAGAGGGTATAAAGATTATATGTTCAGGCCGATTGGGCGGTGCGGAGATGGCAAGGACAGAACAGTACAGAGAAGGTCGAATACCGTTACATACCTTAAGGGCCGATATCGACTATGGTTTTATAGAAGCACGCACAACATACGGTATTATCGGTGTAAAGGTGTTTATTTTTAAAGGTGAGATTTTAAAAAAAGATAAGGTGCCGGTTAGCTAGCTCCCATTGGAACTTCCTATTATAGACGGCAAGGCCGTCCGACCGTCTTGCGAGCGAAGGCGTTGCGGGCAGGCGTTTTACAGGATCGCGAAGCGATTGGATACTTATACATAACGATGAAGTATTGGAGAGAGAGGACATGCTTAGTCCCAAGAAGGTAAAATTTCGAAAACAGCAAAAAGGCAAAATGAGAGGCACTGCATATCGAGGGTGTAATCTCGATTTCGGCGAATTTGGATTGCAGGCAATAGAATGCGGTACACTCAGTTCAAAACAGATTGAGGCCGCGCGTATCGCGATGACACGGCATGTCAAAAGAGGCGGTAAGATGTGGATAAAGATATTTCCTGATAAGCCTTTTACAAAAAAACCTGCTGAAGTCAGGATGGGAAAAGGAAAGGGATCTCCCGAGGGATGGGTTGCGGTCGTTCGGCCCGGTAGAGTACTTTATGAGATGGAGGGTGTTCCCAGAGAACTGGCAAAAGAAGCATTTCGACTTGCTTCACATAAGCTTTCTGTAAAAACAAGGTTCGTAGAGAGGGGTAATCTGTAATGAAAGCGAGCGAGATCAGAGCGCTGAGTGCCGAAGAAATGCTGAGAAAAGCAGATGATCTTAAACAGGAATTTTTTAATCTGCGCTTTCAGCATGAAACCGGACAGCTTGAAAATCCCCAGAAAATGAAGCAGACCAAGCGTGACATTGCCAGGGTCAAAACCATAATAAAGCAACTTGAATTGGGTAAAGAGGCAGAATAGTTGTTGCCATGAAAAAAAAGTTAATAAAAAGACAAATAATCGGGACAGTAGTCAGCGACAAGATGGACAAGACCGTCATCGTAATGGTTGAGCGGCTCGTTAAACACAAATTTTATAAGAAATATATCAGGAGGCGTTCCAAGTTCGCCGTTCATGATGAAAACAATGCTTGCCGAGCCGGAGATAAAGTTTTGATAACTCAGTCAAAACCGCTGAGTAAAACCAAACGGTGGCGCATAAGCGATGTCGTCGAAAAAGCTGTTTGATTGTTATCAGGGGGCAAAAAGGCGAAAATCCAGCTTTTTGTCAATGTTTCATTTTAGGTTTTAATAATAAGTGTCTGTTAGATATTCCGAAAATAGACCTTTAAAGCCAAAGACGTGAGGGGTCCGATTTATTTCGGAAGTCGTCATATACAAGGAAAGTTTAAAAGATGATTCAGGCGGAGACACGATTAACCGTGGCAGACAATTCAGGCGCCAAGGTGCTGTATTGCATAAAAGTTCTTGGCGGTTCCCGAAGGCGATATGCAAGTATTGGCGACATCATCGTCGTATCTATTAAAGAAGCGATACCGAATACCAAGGTCAAAAAAGGCGATATACTCAAGGCTGTTGTAGTTCGGACGAAAAAGGAAATCCGAAGACCGGATGGATCCTTCATACGATTCGATGATAATTCAGCGGTTTTAATTACACAAAACAGGGAACCTATCGGGACCCGTATATTTGGTCCGGTGGCCAGAGAACTTCGAGCCAAAAGATTTATGAAAATTATATCGTTGGCTCCAGAGGTGTTATAGCCCGGCGATTTTACATCCTGTGGAGAGTTGATTCATGTTAAATAATAAATGTCATATAAAAAAAGACGACAAAGTCAAAGTTGTTGCCGGTAAAGATAAAGGTAAAGTCGGGAAAGTTCTGGGTATAAAAAGAAAGAGCAGCCGAATTATCGTTGAAAATATCAACATGGTAAAAAAACACACCAGAGCCAGCGCAAAGCACAGACAGGGCGGAATTATTGAGACCGAGGCTCCAATCCATCGGTCCAACGTTATGTTGCTGTGCAATAAGTGTGTTACCCCTGTTCGTATAAAAATGAAGCGTCTTGAGGATGGAAAAAAAATTCGTGTCTGCAGGAAATGCAACGAGATCATGGATTCTTAGGATCGCGTTCCGGAGGAATTGAATGTCACAGTTGAAAAAATATTATTATAAAGAAGTTGTCCCCAGACTCTTCGAAACCTTTAAGTACAAGAACATCATGCAGGTTCCAAAACTTGACAAGGTGGTATTAAATATGGGGCTTGGCGAAGCGATTCATAATATTAAACTCCTTGATTCAGCAGCAGAGGAGCTTAAAATAATTGCAGGCCAGCATCCGGTGGTTACCCGTGCCAAGAAATCCATCGCAGCGTTTAAGCTGAGGGAAGGAATGCCCATTGGGTGCATGGTTACCCTTCGCCGTAAGCGCATGTATGATTTTTATTATAAATTGGTAAATATCGCATTGCCTCGTGTTCGTGACTTTAGAGGTCTATCGGGGAATGCCCTTGATGGTCACGGCAATTATAGCCTTGGGATTAAAGAACAGATTATATTTCCTGAAATCGATTACGATAAAATTGATAAAATTAAAGGTCTTAACATATCCATCGTTACGACTGCAAATACCGATGAAGAAGGAAAAGAACTCCTGCGACTATTGGGTACGTGATTTTGTTCGCTCCGCAAGCAATTTTGGGATTCATGACTCGTCTGGCTAAATTGCAAGAACTCGGGCTAACGCCCTCAAACAGCTTGCAATTTTTAACGCCAGACTCATCATGAATCTTTATCCAAAATTGCTCGATGTCGCTCACAAAAGACTTTTTGCGAAGCTGTCAAGAATAAAGGATGTGTGTCGAAGATTGACGCTATGACAAGCGTTCAATCTTCAACTTAAAGGGGGGAAGATTTGGCAAAAAAATCGCTTAAAATTAAAGCAATGCGAAAACCCAAGTTCAAAGTGAGACAATACAACCGCTGTCCCATTTGCGGGAGGCCCAGAGGTTTTTTAAGGAAATTTGGAATTTGTCGTATTTGTTTCCGGAACCTTGCTTCCCAAGGTAAGCTTCCCGGTGTCACGAAATCTAGCTGGTAGTCGATCGAGATTTATTATAAAAAGAAACTGTATCAATAAGTTGTAAAGATTTTTCAAAGTGTTAAATTAAATAGCGGAGAAGATTATGGCAATGAGTGATCCAATTGCGGACCTGCTGACCCGAATTCGGAACGCAGGAAAGGCAAAATTCAACAGCGTCGATATTCCAGGGGCAAAAATAAAAATTGAATTGGCCAGAGTATTAAAAGATGAAGGGTTTATCAGAAATTATAAATTCATCAAAGATAAGAAGCAGGGCATATTGCGTATTTATCTTAAGTATGACAAGAGAGACACCCACGCGATTTTTGGTCTTACCCGTGTAAGTAAGCCGAGTCGGCGTGTTTATTCCAAAAGTAAGGATATAGAGTCGGTTCTGAACGGTACGGGGATTGCTATTTTATCGACATCAAAAGGGATAATGACGGATAAAAAAGCCAGGGCTGCAGATGTAGGTGGAGAGATTCTCTGCAATATTTGGTAAAAAGGAGTAATGAATGTCCAGAGTAGGTAAAACACCCATACCCATACCTGAAAAGACGAAGATCACCTATAAAGACAGAGTAATTACTGTCCAGGGTGAAAAGGGCACTCTAAAAAGAACCGTCCATCCTGCAGTGGATCTAAAGATCGAAGACAGGATGATCCGTGTGAATATTATTAACGATGACAGGAACAGTCAGGCTTTTCGCGGACTGACCCGCAGTCTGGTGGCTAACATGGTTATCGGCGTGAGCCAAGGATTTGAAAGGGTACTGGAAATACACGGTATCGGCTATCGAGCTACCCTGAGTGGCAATCATATCGAATTTAATCTCGGATTTTCACATCCGATTAAATTCGATCTTCCCGAAGGCATCTCAGCATCCATTGACAAAAAAAATGTTATAAAACTCACTGGTATCGATAAAGAGCTGTTGGGTCATACCGCTGCATCTATTCGGAGATTGAGGCCTCCCGAACCCTATAAGGGAAAGGGAATAAAATATGCCGAAGAGTATATTCAGCGAAAAGCCGGAAAGGCAGGAACTAAAGCATTATAAGGTTATAGAATATGGGATCTTTGAATCCAAAAAAAAGAGCACGTTTAACGAGAAAAAAGAGAATCAGAAAGAATCTTGTCGGCACACCGGAACGGCCGAGACTGAGTGTCTTCCGAAGCGCGAAGCATATTTACGCCCAGGTCATTGATGACATCCATGGACAAACTCTGGTGACAGCGTCAAGTATGGATAAATCCGTAAAGGAACAGCCTGTATTTGAAAACAAAATTGCTGTGGCAGGTTTTGTTGGGAAACTCTTGGGAGAAAGGGCTACCAAAAAGGGTCTACGTCAAGTTGTTTTTGACCGAAATGGTTTTTTATATCATGGACGGGTTAAAGCTGTTTCTGAGAGTGCACGTGAGGCAGGTCTGGATTTTTAAGGGTTTGACATATTAAAATTTAATTGCAGGTCACAAAGATTAAGCAAATTATTGTGACAGGGTAAAATCTTAATTTGAGTCATTCACGGTAAAGGAGGCAGATTTTTGTTCAAACAGGATAAAGGCGAAAATCAATTAATCGATAAGGTCGTTTACATTAACCGGGTTGCAAAAGTTGTCAAGGGAGGACGCCGTTTCAGCTTTAGTGCAATCGTGGTGGTTGGTGATGGCGAAGGGAGTGTCGGCCAAGGGCTTGGAAAAGCCGGAGAGGTGCCCGAAGCGATCCGTAAAGGTATTGAAAAA
The DNA here is from genome assembly GCA_019314155.1 of Deltaproteobacteria bacterium. Lineage (GTDB taxonomy): Bacteria > Desulfobacterota > Desulfobacteria > Desulfobacterales > UBA11574 > JAAXQD01. The sequence goes on along the minus strand of JAFCZV010000099.1, from coordinate 179 downwards.
GCTAAGAAAAACATGGTGAAATTCCCCTTAGTCGACGGAACAATACCTTATGTGGTTATCGGAAAGTATGGTGCCGGACGTGTTTTGTTAAAGCCTGCTTCCCAAGGAACCGGTCTTATTGCAGGCGGCGCTGTTCGAGCGGTGCTTGAAGCAGCGGGAATCCAGAATATTCTTACAAA
>JAFCZV010000098.1 GCA_019314155.1 Deltaproteobacteria bacterium | reverse complement strand
TTTCGCGGCCAATTTTATAAGATCGGGTGCGAGTGAGGTATCAGCCAAAAATGGGCTGAAGCTGAGATGTAAAAATGTGAAGTTATTTTTGCGCGAGCCCTTAGTATGGGCAGTTAGTCAATTACCGTTTTATGTTGTACAGGGCAAGTTGTCTGCATTTCACTGTACGGCTCACGAGTCCATAAACGTATGTGTTTGCCCATTTTTAAGGACGTATAAATATAGTCGGATTCAAAAATTATCGGGGGGATCATTTGTATGAAAAAAGAAACCCAATGCGTACATAGCGGTGCATATTATGATAGCTCTACTCGTGGCGTAAATACGCCTATTTTTACATCTTCGGCATTCAATTATCTCAATAGACAAGATACACCTTACCCGCGCTACTTCAATACACCGAACCAGGATACTGTCGTCAAGAAGCTCTGTGCTCTGGAAGGAGCTGAGGATGGTGTCGTATTCAGTTCAGGCATGGCAGCAATAAGTACCACAATACTTTCTTTTGCAGGCGCCGGCGATCACGTGATTCTGTTGGATGATCTGTACGGGGGAACCCACGCCTTCGCTACCGATGAATTTGAAAGATTGGGGATAGAGTACACGTTTGTAGGGACAGACTCTGATTCTGTTCGCGAGGCTCTAAGAGAAAACACAAAGGTCGTGGTAATAGAGTCTCCTACTAACCCGCTGCTTTCTGTTATTGACATACGAAATGTCGCAAAATTTGCCAGAAAACATAATCTCATAACCGTTATTGATAATACATTTGCAACGCCTATAAACCAAAATCCTATCGAGATGGGCATCGATATTGTTGTCCATAGTGGAACAAAATATCTTGGGGGGCACAGTGATATCTGCTGTGGCTTTGCGGTTACTGATAAAAAGAAGGCCGAACGCATCCGATCCCTGGCCCGACACTTGGGTGGAAGTCTCGAGGCGACCACATGCTACTTGCTCGAACGAAGTCTCAAGACACTGGCGATAAGGGTGCAAAGGCAAACTGAAAATGCTTTTCGTATTGCCCATTTTCTTGATAAACACCCAGCCATCCGTAAAGTGAATTATCCCGGTCTTTCTAATTTTTCGGGCTATGAAATTTCGAAGAGTCAGATGGAAAGCTTCGGGGCAATGCTGTCTTTCGAACTTAATGAATTGAAAGTCAATGCAACGCGTTTTGTAAGGCAGATCAAGCTTATCAAGCCTGCGGTGAGCTTAGGTGGAGTGGATACAACGATCTGCGCACCTGCGGTTACATCACATGCAAAAATGTCTGCGGTCGAACGAAAAAGGATTGGTATTACAGATTCATTGTTGAGATTATCTGTAGGCATTGAAGAAGTGGAGGATTTAATCGCCGATATAGAAGAAGCACTTGATTGAAGAAAATAATCGAACATTGTGCTGGAGTCTGACCGAGTTTATAACGCGACTTTTTTGAACTTTATCGTTTATCGACAAAATATAACTGTTTCTGACGTTTTCCTTGATTGGCACCCGGCAGCTTAGCACCACGAACCCCGCAGTGCGGAATTTCACATCTTTTGGGCAAAATAATGTATTCAACGGGCGTACCAATGATTTCATAAGAGTTGCCTCTTTCTTTAATACCTCCTTATGGTGGCCCCTGAGAGCTAATGGCCGGTTCTCAGGGGCTTTTTATTTTCCAGACAAGCCTCGGGCTCATTATAGATTTGGGATGTTTCCCCACAAAGATGAGGTACACTCCTAATAGACAAACTACCTGGCTACATTATTGTTATTTTGGTCAAATTCTCCGTTAGCCATCTTCAGAGTTGGCGGTCCAGCCCCATTTAAAAAATTATCCTTGCCAAAATGCGCCATGTCAAGTATATTTAATTGACAAAAATGTTAATTAGGTATGCTTGATGAAATACTTTCAATTACGAGATATAAAAAAACTGTATTTTGGTTATGAAGATATTGCACAGATCCTGGGCATTGCACAAAACTCTGCCAAAATAACGGCACATCGTTATGTAAAACAGGGAATGCTAATCCGGGTGAAACGCAATATTTACATTCTTAAAGAGAGATGGACGAGTTTTGACCGCGAGCAGAAATTTATCATCGCAAATATTTTTCAGGTGCCGTCCTACATCTCTCTTATGACCGCTCTGGATTACTATGAAATAACAACTCAAATACAGCGAAATTTTATCGAATCTATTGTGATTAAACGGACGATAAGAAAACAAATTGATGATACTGTTCTTAACTATACAAAAGTTAATGCCGACCTGTATCGGGGATTTCTGAAACACCAGGGGTTTTTTATTGCGGAACCTGAAAAGGCTTTTCTGGATGGTGTCTACTTGATGTCTTTGGGACGGTATGCATTGGATATGCCCTCTATTGATTTTAATAAATTGGATTTGGAAAAGATTGAACGAATGGCGCAGTCGTTGCCTTTAAAAACCCAAAAATTTTTAAACAAATATGAATATTTTCGAAAAACATGAAATTTTTGAGATCGAGGTCCTGGAAAAACTGAAAAATGCACGTCTACTGGATTCCCTTGTTTTCGGCGGAGGTACGATGCTCAGGCTTTGCCACGAACTCAAACGCTATTCGGTCGACCTTGATTTCTGGCGGATCAAAGATACGGCTGAAACCACACTTTTCGATAAAATTAAAGATGTTCTGCAACAGAATTATGACATAACAGATGCGCAAATGAAGCATTTTACAATTTTGTTTGAAATCCGTTCAGGATATTTTCCAAAGCGACTGAAAATTGAAATCAGGAAAGAAATAAGGAATTGGGATTTTCAGGAAAAGATCGCCTACTCGAAGTTCAGTACGAAACAGGTTGTTTTAAAAGCGCACACCCTCGAACAAACGATGAAAAATAAAATCGCTGCATTATTGGAAAGAGTTGAAATGCGAGACGGGTTTGATATTGAATTCCTGCTGCGGCAAGGCATTCCGCTGCCAGACCTTTCTGACGCACATAAGACGAAAATGATTGCCAGATTGGACGGTTTCAAAGAGAATGACTTTAAAGTAAAACTCGGTTCTATTTTAGAAAGCGATATTCGGGCCTATTACATTGAGAATCAATTTAATTATCTCAGGCAGAAACTTGCGTCATTTGAAACATAGCTTCATAAATGGCTTTCACGTTAAATTATTTGGATCATTTCCTCTCCGAGCTGTATGCACTACCCTCCGGCCTGTAAGCCCTACGGGCTGGAAGCGGAGCCGGAAGCCGATGAGTTGTAGTTAATTCGGGTAAAATAAGTGGGGCATCTCCAATTGAGTAGGTGTGACCCCAGAGGGTTCAAGGATTCAGGGTTCGAGTGAAATGCTTAAGAATTACAGAGAGCTGAAAGTTTGGCAAAAGTCGTACAGACTCTGTTTGGATCTTTATTGAAATTGAAATGAGGGTCGGACCGAAACAGTAACTGTATAAATTTACGGTAAAAATGGTTATTTTGAGGCCTAAATCTAAGCTTAAACTGGCATTTTGGGGTACGAAAAGAAGATTTTAAAAAGATAGAGAATTTTTTAGACTTCTATAAAGCAACCTCTATAGGGTAAATCATGGCAACCATGATTCCTGAAAATGTGGAGCGTTTCACAACGGAAGGTGAAAGGCAGTTTTATAAATTCCTCGAATTTGTTGCTAAACCAGACTCTCAAAATATTGTTTGGTACAGTCCTGATATAAATGGGAGAGAACCGGATTTTATATTATATTCCCACCTAATTTATATTGCTTTAAAGCAACATAAAAGCCTTATCTGTTTATTTAAAGCATCATGCACGCGGTTTTTTCTTGACCGAACTGCGGAATTATAATATGTTAGTTTAAAAAACATATAACGCTTTTGAGGTATTTCATATCAACATGACACGGATCAGCAAAATCGCAGAATCTCCACCGGCCGCGGTCGAGAACATACTCAGCCAGTTGGGCCGCAATATCCGCACTGCCCGCTTGCGGCGCAAGCTTTCCATGGAGAAACTCGCTGAACGTATTGGCATCTCAAGGTATGTTTTAGCCGATATCGAAAAAGGCAAGCCAACCACTGCTATCGCCGGTTATTTGGGCGCGCTATGGGCCCTCGGTCTTCTCAAAGATATGCGGGAAGTGGCTGATCCCGATCGAGATGAGGAAGGCAAGATTCTGGAGCGGGCCAGAAGCCCAAAAACCGCACCTAAGCGGAGGAAGATAGACGATGACTTCTGAGCGTGAGTGCTATGTCTACATCGTGCCGCCCGGTGCGACTGAATTCGTTACAGCCGGGCGCTTCCGAGTGTCCCCAACTCCCGATGGCGAGCCGGTCGGAGAGTTTGTCTACGGACAGCGTTACCTTGAAAGGAGTGATGCAGTCGAGCTTGATCCTGTAGAGTTGCGGCTCCGCAGGGGTTTATACGAGACTACCCGAATGGAGGGTTTCTTTGGCGCGATCCGTGATTCCATGCCTGATTTCTGGGGGCGACGCGTCATAGAACGACACACCGGCCACACGCAGCTCGAAGAGTTCGATTACCTGATGTGCGGTCCAGATGACCGGGCAGGTGCGTTGGGGTTCGGTCTCACTGTGGAACCACCGGCCCCCCGGCACCGGTTCAATCAAAAGCTCGATTTGGAAATTTTACAGACAACAGCCGATCTCATAATTAAAGATGTTCCAATTCTCGATAGCTCGGGCGCCAGACAGATCGAGGAACTTATGTTGTTCGGCACATCATTGGGCGGAGCCAGGCCCAAAGCAGTGGTGGAACATAGACAAAACTTGTGGATTGCCAAATTCACCCGACATGACGACCGCTGGAATTATCCCCGGGTGGAGCATGGACTATTAAAGCTTGCCGAAATTTGCAATCTTACCGTGGCCCAAAGCGAAATTACAACGGTTGGCGGACGTGACGTTTTGCTCGTGCGCAGGTTCGACCGGGACCGTGTAGAAGAAGGTTACCAGCGGTATCGCATGGTCAGTGCGCTGACTATGCTGCAAAGTTATGATAGCCCGGTAGCGAGACGAGATTGGTCCTACATTCTGCTTGCAGATGAAATCCGGCGCGTGAGCGCGGAACCGAAAACCGATCTGCTTGAGCTTTTCGGTAGAATGTGTTTCAATGCGGCGGTGTCCAACATAGACGATCATCCGCGCAATCATGCCATGCTGGCAACAGACCGAGTCTGGCGTCTAAGCCCTGCTTTTGATTTAACGCCTACTCCCACTATCGCCTTGGAAAGGCGCGATCTCGCCATGGTGTGCGGTAGTGCCGGACGTTATGCCAACCGTGAAAATCTGATGAGCCAACATGGTCGCTTTCTGCTATCCAAAGAAGAAGCGACAGTTATTCTCGATAACATTGTTGAAACTGTTCGCAACACATGGCGGTCGGTCATGCAGCAAGCGGGCGTCAGTGAGGCCGACTGCCAAGCGATCGCCAGCACCTTCCTTTACGAAGGATTTTTCTACGAGTGAGAGGCATAGGGTGAAATTGAAAGGTTAACATCATGAATTTAGCAAAATTCCCACGAAGACGTTACACGGAAGGACCGACACCGGTTGAGGAACTGCATAGGCTTTCCGCTGAACTCGGTGGGCCAACCCTTTATGTCAAAAGGGATGATCTTCTTGGCCTTATGGGAGGCGGCAACAAAACCAGGAAACTTGAATTTATAGTGGCTGATGCACTATCCCATGGTGCTGACACGCTGATAACCTGCGGAGCGATTCAATCCAATCACTGCCGTCTGACGATGGCTGCTGCGGTGAAAGAAGGGATGAAATGCAGGTTAGTGTTGGAAGAACGTGTTGCAGGTAGTTACAACCCTGAAGCCAGCGGAAACAATTTTCTATTCCGGTTATTGGGGGTGGAAAAGGTAAAAGTGGTGCCCGGCGGTTCTAATATGATGAAAGAAATGCAAGATGAGGCCGATGATGTGGCCAATGAAGCGCGGAAAGCCTATATTATTCCGGGAGGTGGATCAACACCTATCGGAGCAACTGGATATGTGGCTTGTGCCGAAGAGATCCTCGGCCAAGCCTTTGAAAAAGGCCTTAGAATTGACCACATTGTTTGCGCCAGCGGGAGTGCGGGAACCCACGCAGGGCTGGTTACCGGATTTTATGGAAACAACAGCAATATACCGGTTATCGGGGTCAATGTCAGTCAAACGAAAAATGAGCAAGAAAAATTGGTTTATGATCTTGTGCAAAGTACTGCAGCACATGTGGGGATCAAATCGAGGGTTTCCAGGGAAGCCGTGGTCTGCTTTGACGAATATGTAGGTCCGGGCTATTCTCTTCCCACCCCTGCAATGGTCGAGGCGGTAAGATTGCTTGCCACGACCGAGGGAATTCTTCTTGATCCCGTCTATACTGGCAAGGCTATGGCCGGTTTAATCGATTTGATCCGCAAGGGATATTTCAGTAAAGATGAGAATGTACTTTTTGTTCATACCGGTGGATCTCCCGCAATATATGCATATACTCCTGATATCTTGTGCGATGTTTAAAGTGAGGAGATATCCCCCTTTTTCATTCGTATATTCTTTGTTTTCATTATCACCGCTGACTCGATTGCAGAGAATATCAGATGAAAAATATCTTGGAGGGATTCAGGGGCGTATTCTTGGCTTACGTCCGGCTTTCCTGATGGCTGCCCTTGTAAGAATAAGCAAAGGATCAAAAAAAGGAACTTGCAGATCTTCGGGTCCTATCGCCAGTGGGACTTCAGTGCAGCCGGCAATAATTCCTTGAGCCCCTTTTTTTATTTTGCCCTGAAAAACCTGGTCCTCCCCCGCGAAGCGGGATCTCCGATGGGCCTTGCCTGTCCCGCATTGCGGGAGTCAGAGTTCTCTGGCTCTGCCTAAAAAATTGCTGNNTAGTAGCCTTTGGCTACGACGGCTGAAAGCGACTCCATAACTTCCCCGTTTAATACGGGATAAATAGGCATTTTAGATCACTTTAGATCACTTTTAACTTGTTTGGCTTTCAGGGAAACAGCCCCTTCCAGGGGTAACCCAAAGCCTGGCCCTCTGGACCAGGATATTTACTAGATTTTCAAGGGGTTAAATATCATCTGGCCAGCATACCATGCTGACCACTTCCACAAACCGGTTAAAAATTTAGATTTTGAAAATAACAGGCTCCTCGGTATTCTTGCGAATCTTCAATGCTTTTATATATTCATCATGTTTATGGGAATTTAACCGTCATACGTTAAGAAAAAATTAAAATTTTAAGAGAAAAAGAAATAAGTTGATAACAAAATATGAGAAATAACCTACTTGTTTTTAGGAATGTTGGTTGCCAAGGAAGCGGTCATGAACAGGGTAGTTGCTTTGAAATGACCGATATTTCACAATTAACACGGTTACCGGAGCCCACTTTTCCAAAGCTTTAACAGCGCGAAGATGGTTGAATCCAGTGATCTTTGGCATAATTAGACAGCTATCTCACCTTCTCTCTGATTATTCTACGGGCAGGGACTATGGACGATCCTTTTCGGCCGTACGCGTCTATCCTGTTGAGTTAGTATATTTTTCCCGTAAAATCTGTCAAAATCTGTCAAAATTTGGCACGATATTTGACAGATATTGTCAAACACATGAAACAGATAATTAAGACGGATGTGCTAACCGGCTGAAAATCATTCTTTTTCATTCTTTGTAAAAATTTGCACGCTTTTTGCATGTATCAATTCATGCAAAGGTGGATATTATGACAGATTTAATTCTTTTTGCGATTACCACAGCCTGGGTTGTATCTTGCTGTTTGATTGCTTTCTTTTTGGAATAATATTTACTTTCTTTAATACCTCCTTATGGTGGCCCCTGAGAGCTAATGGCCGGTTCTCAGGGGCTTTTTATTTTCCAGACAAGCCTCGGGATTGCTCATTATAGGTTTGGGATAGCGAATAATTGCTATCCCTTTATTTGTTAATGGGTGCCTTTCTTGATATTTTGGTTCAGATGAAGTGATTTACATAGGTTGACATTATTATTTCAATCTTATATGTTCTTGATATATATAATATTACAAGAAGGCATTAGGGGGACTCCATGATCAAATTGGAACTTATTAGAGCTTTGAAAAAGGAAACCAAGCTTACTAAACCCGAGGCAAAGAATGTGGTAGAATTATTTTTTGATGAAATGTCCAATGCCCTTGCTAATGGTGACAGGGTTGAAATAAGGGGTTTGTTTTCCTTTTATGTCAAGCATTACAAATCATACATAGGAAGAAAACCAAAGACAGGTGAACAAGTTAAAGTTAAGCCAAAGAAACTACCGGTCTTCAGGGTTGGAAAAGAATTGGGAAAACGGGTAGATTATCAGAGATGAGAAATGGATACATGATTGGAGGATGATATGCCTAGAATCACAACAATTCTCATTGCACTGGCAATTGTAGTTGTGTCTGCAACATCGTTTAAATGTATTGCACAGGCAGCCCAGGTCACGAGAATAAATAAAAGTAGAGGTCTCATCGTTATCAATGGGAACAAGGATGACGGATTTGTAATGGGAGCTACTGTATGTTTTTATTCCACTTCAGGTGAAGAAATAACTTGTGGAAGGGTTCAGCAAACTTCAGATTCCCATGTTACAGTTAAAGTAAATAACAGAAAAGCAAAACAAATTCGGTATGGAATGGAAGCACAGCTTGAAGATAAGGGAAAAGATCAAGAATATATAGAATCAACAAAAGAAGAACAGGGCTGTGTAGATGATTCAGAATGCGGTGATTCCGGATATTGTGTTAATGGTAAATGTCAAGGAACAAAAGGATGGTAAGTGTCAGTGACATAACTATAACCTAAACTGATCGGTTCCAGGTTCAGGCCCCGGCAACCATCAAACTCTGAATGATATTTATATTTTGAATAAAAATTCTTGACGTGTCTCGCTGTTGTGATAGTAATAGAATTTCATTATGGGGGTTCTTAACAATTTCCCCCATAATGCCCTTTATCCGGCCCTTGGGGGTTCATGGGAGTTCCCCCAAGGGCTTTTTACATGCCGTGTCTGCTGTTAACAATTTCCCAAACGCTTCTTTCAGCTCTGCCTTTCCCCCACATCTCGTTTATTTTTCCCCGGTCATTACCTTAATCTGTCAAAGTATGGCACTCGGTTGACAAATATTGTTAAATAAGGATTCTCTCAAATTCATTCAAAAATTTTAACTATCTGAAATATAATTGATTTATATATTCCGAATCGGAAAATTTAAAACATGCATAGATTTTGCATGTATCAGAATAGTTCAACATGGATGAAACCTCAATCGCCATTCAACCCACATGGAGAAATAGGGTTGTAATGGGTTTTTTCAACGCCAAATAAACAAAGGAGATAAAAAGATGAAGCTAAGATTGTTCGGCACCGGTAAAAGGGGTTTGGCACGTGTTGCCGTTATCGCCTTTGCTACTTTGTGCTTTGTAGTTTTTCAAACCTCCGACGCCGATGCTGCTTCAGCCAGAGAGATTAACGTAAGCGTCGATGCCACTCTGAAAAACTTTCTTAAAAATGTTAAGGGTGCCAAGGAGTATTTAAAAGCAGCCAAAGGTGTCCTGGTGTTCCCCAACGTTTATAAGGCTGGTTTTGGAATCGGTGGCGAATATGGAGAGGGGGCCTTGCGAATCGGCGGCAAGACTGTTGATTACTACAGTACCGTCGCAGGGTCCTTCGGCTTTCAGCTGGGAGCACAGAAGAAAACACTGATCTTGGTTTTTATGCAGAAAGGGGCACTTAATAGTTTCCGAGAGAGTGACGGCTGGAAAGCCGGTGTGGACGGCTCCGTTGCTTTGGTAACAATCGGTATCGGCGGTTCCATTGATACGACCAACATCAAAGATCCCATCGTCGCTTTTGCCTTCGACCAAAAAGGTCTGATGTACAACCTGACAATTGAGGGCTCCAAATTTTCCAAAATAAAAAAATAGACGTTTAAATATGAAAAACATTATTAGAAGTATACCGTTTCTTATTATATCGCTATTATCTTCCGGATGCAGTGTAATTTACACCACAGCAGTGGATCAACGTGATGTGAACACCATTCTCAATGATACTACAATTAAGTTTACGATAGTAAATAAATTTTATGATGATGAGGCTATAAATTCGCTAAACCTTTCCAGTGGATGTTATAGAGGTCATGTGTACCTGGTTGGAGAATATGATAAAGTATTTCAAAAAAAGCGTGCGATAAAAATTGCCAAGAGCATCGAGGGTGTGAAAAGTGTAACGACATATTTGCTTCCCAAGAAAAAAGATGACGTTTGCGGAACCGATGATAATATTAAATTGGCATTGGAAGTAAAGACGAAGCTTGTGGCAGACAAGGATATATGGTCAACGAATATTGATGTGAAATCGGTTCAGTGTAATGTTGTTCTGTATGGCTTTGTGGCATCAGAAAATAAAATAAAGAAGGCCATTGCACACGCAAAAAGTGTTGAAGATGTTCGCAGTGTAAAATCTTTCTTAACGTCGGCAAATTAATTGATATTCTGTCTTGCTGGATCTTTTAAGGAAAAGGCGAATATATCACCATTCACCCTTACACGGGTTAAAAAGGTGACCTGGAGAATGGAAGGAAAACCAAAAAAACATTTTGGTTTAAGGAATGAAAACTCTTTAAATCGTCGGTCATGAGAAAGTGCTTGACATCCTACATTGTAGTAGTGTATAAATTTTGAAACAGCATGGAATATTGCCATTCCATTCTCCTTTCAATCCTCTGTTAACCCCTGGAAAACTCACCCCTTTCCGGGGGTTCCTTTTGTGTGCCAACGCCTCGAGTTTAATAATGTTTGACTGTTTTTTGATAATAAAAATCTTGACATCAAAAATGTTGGTATTATTTTTTCTCGTCCGGGCGACTCCGCACGTTGTCAGCGTGACGGCTCAACCGGACTCGATGATACCTTGAAACACACATGAATAGCTTTCAAGGT